>CAZOZD010000409.1:0-1504 GCA_964584195.1 uncultured Burkholderiales bacterium | reverse complement strand
GACGACGTCTTCACCTCGATCCACATCGAGGAGTTCGAGGTGATGGCCCGCGACACCAAGCTGGGCCAGGAGGAGATCACCCGCGACATCCCGAACGTCGGCGAAGAGGCGCTGAAGAACCTCGACGAGGCCGGCATCGTCTACATCGGCGCCGAGGTGAAGCCGGGCGACATCCTGGTCGGCAAGGTGACGCCCAAGGGCGAAAGCCCGATGACGCCGGAAGAGAAGCTTCTGCGCGCCATCTTCGGCGAGAAGGCGTCGGACGTGCGCGACACGTCGCTCCGCCTGCCGCCGGGCGTGACCGGCACCATCGTGGAGGTGCGCGTCTTCTCCCGCCGCGGCGTGGACAAGGACGAGCGCGCGCTGGCCATCGAGCGGGCCGAGATCGAGAAGCTGGCCAAGGACCGCGACGACGAGCGCGCCATCCTGGAGCGCAGCTTCTTCGGACGCCTGAAGGAGCTGCTGCTGGGCCAGACCGCCCAGTCCGGCCCGAAGGGAATGAGGGGCGGCGAGGTCGTCACCGAGGATCTGCTGGCCCAGTTCACCCGCGGCCAGTGGCGTCAGATCGCGGTGGCGGACGAGAAGGTCATGGAGGCGATCGAGAACACCACCAAGGTGTTCGACGATTCGATCCAGGCCCTCCAGAACCGCTTCGAGAACAAGGTGGACAAGCTGCAGCGCGGCGACGAGCTGCCGCCCGGCGTGATGAAGATGGTCAAGGTCTTCGTCGCGGTGAAGCGCAAGCTGCAACCCGGCGACAAGATGGCCGGCCGTCATGGCAACAAGGGCGTGGTCTCCCGCATCATCCCGCAGGAGGACATGCCCTACCTTGAGGACGGCACTCCGGTCGATCTGGTGCTGAACCCGCTGGGCGTGCCCTCGCGCATGAACGTGGGCCAGATCCTGGAGACGCACCTGGGCTGGGCGTCCGCGGGCCTCGGCCGGCAGATCGGCGCCATGATCGACAAGCACCGCTATCTGTCCCGCGCCAGCGGCGACGGCGCGGCGGTGGTGACCGACATGCGCGGCTGGATGAAGGACGTCTACGGCGAGAAGGTGTTCAGCGAGGACATCGCCGACATGGGCGACGGCGATGTGCTGGAGCTGGCCGGAAACCTGCGCAAGGGCATCCCCTTCGCCACGCCCGTCTTCGACGGCGCGCGGGAGGACGACATCTGCCGCATGCTTGAGAAGGCGGGGCTGAACCGGTCCGGTCAGGTCACGCTGATCGACGGGCGCACCGGCGAGGCCTTCGACCGTCCGGTGACCGTCGGCTACATCTACATGCTGAAGCTGCACCATCTGGTGGACGACAAGATCCACGCCCGCTCCATCGGCCCCTACTCGCTCGTCACCCAGCAGCCGCTGGGCGGCAAGGCGCAGTTCGGCGGCCAGCGCTTCGGCGAAATGGAGGTGTGGGCGCTGGAAGCCTATGGCGCGGCCTACACGCTGCAGGAGATGCTGACGGTGAAGTCGGACGACGTGTCGGGCCGCACCAAGGTCT
>CAZOZD010000408.1:0-1509 GCA_964584195.1 uncultured Burkholderiales bacterium | reverse complement strand
GGCTTTTACGCCATCGTCATGGCCATGAACGGCCGTTTCGAGCATGCCGCAGCGGCGATCTTCGTGGCCATGGTGCTGGATGGCCTGGACGGCCGGGTGGCGCGGCTGACCCGTACCCAAAGCGCATTCGGTGCCGAATACGACTCGCTCTCCGACATGGTTTCGTTTGGCGTCGCGCCCGCCCTGGTGATGTACAGCTTCGCTCTCAAGGATCTCGGCAAGCTGGGCTGGCTGGCCGCGTTCATCTATTGTGCCGGTGCGGCCCTGCGTCTAGCCCGCTTCAACACCATGCTGGAGGTGCAGGACCGGCGCTGGTTCCTCGGCCTGCCCAGCCCGGCGGCGGCGGCCCTGATCGCCGGCCTGGTCTGGGTGGCCTATGACAACCGCATCCGTGGCGAAGAACTGACCTGGATCGCCTGGGGCCTGACCGTATTCGCCGGCCTGACCATGGTCAGCAACTTCCGCTTCTACAGCGGCAAGGACATCAACCTGCGCAAGAGCGTGCCGTTCATGTTCATCGTCCTGGTCGCCCTGGCATTCACCCTCATCTCGGCCGATCCACCCATCGTGCTGTTCGCTCTGTTCATGGCCTACGCCCTGTCCGGATATGTGCTCGGTGCGCTCGCCCTGTACCGGCGCTGGCGGAGCGCGGCTCCAGACGCCCCGCCACCGCGGTAAGACTTGCCCTGGGCGGGGCAGGCGGTTATATTCGGCGCATGAACCCGGTGCGCACACCTTCCGCATTCTTCTCCCTGGTCCGTCTGGCGACCCGTCTCCTGCTGCCCTGCGCGGGCACACGATAAAACCCTCCCCACGCATTGCCGCCTGCCTGACGGTTCGATCCGTCCGGCATGACCTTGAACACGCTATCGGAGCACGCCATGAACGACCGCTTGATCATATTCGACACCACCCTCCGCGACGGCGAGCAGAGCCCCGGCGCGGCCATGACCCGCGACGAGAAGATCCGCATCGCCCGCCAGCTGGAGCGGCTCGGCGTGGATGTCATCGAGGCCGGCTTCGCCGCCGCCAGTCCGGGGGACGCCGAAGCCATCCGGGCCATCGCCCAGACCATTCACAACTCCACCGTATGCTCGCTGGCACGCGCCAACGACAAGGACATCCGTGCCGCCGGCGAGGCCATCGCCCCGGCCCGATCGGGACGCATCCACACATTCATCGCCACCTCGCCCATCCACATGGAAAAGAAGCTGCGCATGAGCCCGGACGAGGTGGTCGAGCGCGCCGTCGCGGCGGTGAAACAGGCCCTGCAATACACCGATGACGTCGAGTTTTCCGCCGAGGATGCAGTGCGCTCGGAGATGGATTTCCTGGTGCGTGTCTTCGATGCCGTCATCCAGGCCGGCGCCCGGACCATCAACGTCCCCGACACGGTGGGCTACAGCATCCCCACCCTGTGGGGCGAGCGTTTCAGGGAACTCATCGCCCGGGTGCCCAACAGCGATCGCGTGATCTGGTCGACCCACTGCCACAACGATCTCGGCATGG
>CAZOZD010000407.1:0-1510 GCA_964584195.1 uncultured Burkholderiales bacterium | reverse complement strand
CTGATCACCGTCGGCAAGCTGGTGGTGCTCGACCGCACCCTGCGCGACGTGCACCGCTTCAGCTTCGACAGCCTGTCGAAGATGAAGGACGAGGCCGACAAGCTGCTTTCCGTGGCCCTCGAAATCATCGGCAAACACCCCGAGGTCGCCGGACTCTGAACCGCACCTTGTCACTTTTCAGCGAGGCATTGCAATGACCGAAGACGAACTCAAGGACCTCGAAAAAGAGGTCAAGAAACTGAAGCGGATCGCCAGCGAATGGGCTTCGCAACTGCATGATCTGGTCGAGGACCGTCTGCCCGCCGGCTACGCGGAGATCCCCGGCATCGCCCAATCCACCTACGACGCCTGCCAGGCCTGGGCCGATGCCAACGCCCGGCTGGCCAACGCCCAGAAAGGCTGAGCCATGAGCGAACCCTACACCGCATACACCCGCGGCGGCACGGCCTGGACGCCCCAGTTCGCCATTGCCATCGACCAGAAAAAGTGCATCGGCTGCGGCCGCTGCTACAAGGTCTGTCCGCGTGACGTGCTGGCCCTGGAAGACCGCGACGAAGACGAACTCGACGAGGATCTCGACGAGGACCAGATGAGCGTCATGACCATCCAGAACGCCATGGACTGCATCGGCTGCGGCGCCTGCGGGCGGGTTTGTCCCAAGGCGTGCTACACCCACGCGGCGATGCCGCTTGAACTGCGTTGACGGCGGCTTCTCCTGCCACGAAACAGGGGCTGGATGGCGCTGCCTTCCCGCATCCCCGCCCCTTCGCCCGGCGGGAGAAGGGAGGCAGGCGCATCACCCCTCACACCTCAACTGAAGATTGAATCATGCCCAAACCTGAACGCCACGTATTCGTATGCACCCAGGGCCGCCCGCCCGGCCACCCGCGCGGCTCCTGTGCCGAGAAGGGCTGTGCCGCGGTCATGGACGAGATCCTGTTCCAGTTCCAGCAGCGCCAGTGCTTCGACAGTGTGCGCATCACCGCCACCGGCTGTCTCGGCCCCTGCGGCCAGGGGCCCAATGTGCTGGTCTATCCGGAAGGCGTGTTCTACTGCAACGTCGGCAAGGAAGACGTGAACGAACTGTTCGAACGTCATTTCATCGGCGGCGAGCCGGTCCGCCGTCTGGTGGCGCCGGCGGACGTGTGGTGAAGCGATGAGCGCAGCCGCCCTGCCGGAGACCTTGCTCGACACCGCCGCGCGTCTGGTCGAGGCCCTGCGCGGCGAGGCGATCAAGTACATGAACGCCGACAAGTTGCCCGACATCCGTCTCGAATCAGCGGCGTTCGAGGCGGTGACCGACCCCGCCAACGGCCTGGACGGCTACGAGGGCATCTGGCGCAACCCGCTCAACGAGCGCTGCGGCCGGCTGATCTTCAACAGCGACGGCAGTTTCTACGCCGAATACGACCTGTGCGTGCCGCATCCGTTCAAGCGCGGCTGGTTCATCGAGGCGGTCACCGCCTGGGGCCGCGCGGACACCCTCAAGGCCGAAGCACGCATGCTGGCG
>CAZOZD010000406.1:0-1513 GCA_964584195.1 uncultured Burkholderiales bacterium | reverse complement strand
GACATCGGCTGGTCCACCGTGCGCGAGCACGTCGGCGTGGTGCTGCAGCATCCAGTGCTGTTCAACGCCAGCCTGCGCGAGAACCTGAGCCTCGGCCGCGAACATGCCGAGGAGGAGTTGTGGAACGCCCTGCGCATCGCCCAGCTCGACGACTTCGTCGCGGGGCTTGCCGAGGGGCTGGATACCCAGGTGGGCAAGAACGGCGTGCGCCTCTCCGGCGGCCAGCGGCAACGGCTCGCCATCGCTCGCATGGTGCTGGCCAGGCCGGCGGTGGTCATCCTCGACGAGGCCACCTCGGCGCTCGACAGCGATGTCGAACGACGCCTGCATGAGGCGCTGGCCAACTTTCTGCGCGGCCGCACCACGCTGATCATCGCCCACCGCCTGTCCGCGGTGCGCCAGGCCGACCGCATCCTGGTGTTCGAGAACGGCCGGGTGGTGGAGGCGGGGGACCACGACAGCCTGCTGCGGCAGGGCGGCCTCTATCACAAGCTGTATGCCCACGCCTGAACGCCGCGCGGGCGCTGTGCCCGTGGTTTCACGTGAAACCACGGGTGCGCCTGCCGGCAGAGGTTTCCGCGCATCCCGCCTGGTGTTACCTTGCGGCATGCTGACCACGACCCCCGCCTGAAGATGTCCGCCGCCGTTCAAGACCCCTCGCTCCAGAGGCGCGTGCGCCTGCTGGCCCTGTTGCTGAGCAGGGTACTGAAGAGCGAACTGAGCCCCGCAACCTATGAGGCCCTGAAGGATCTGCGCCTTGGCTTCATCGCCCTGCGCGAACGCGACGACCCGCCGGCGCGGGAAGGACTCATGGCGCGTATCGATGCCCTGGCGCCGGACGCCCTCAGCCAGATCATCCGCGCCTACAACATCTATTTCAGCCTGGTGAACATCGCCGAGGAAACCCACCACCTGGCCGAGCGCCGCCGAATGGTGCGGGAGGGCGGCCGCATGTGGCAGGGCTCCTTCCACGACAGCCTGAGCGAACTGCGTGACATCGGCGTGGGCGTCGAGGAGATCGGCGAACTGTTGCGCGGACTTTGCTACATGCCGGTGCTCACCGCGCACCCATCCGAAGCGAAGCGCAGGACCGTGAAGGGCGCATTGCGCAACATCTTCCTCAGCTTGGAAGCCCTGGATGACCCGCGCCTGACCGGCATGTACCAGGCCGAGGCCGTTAGCCGTCTGGGCAACCAGATCCAGATTCTCTGGAAAACCGACGAGGTGCGTACCTCCCGCCTTACCGTGCGCGATGAAATTCGTGCCGGCCTGTCCTACTTTCCCCTCTCCCTGTTCCAGGCGGTGGTCACGGTTTACCGCAACTTCGGCGCCTCCCTGCGCGACGTGTACGGCACTCAGGCAGCGCGGGCGATCACCAGCCCCGAATTCCTGCGCTTCGGCTCTTGGATCGGCGGCGACCGCGACGGCCATCCATTCGTTACCGCCGAGGTCACCGCACTGGCCTGGGGCATGCAGGCGCAGACCGCCTGCGAGGAATATCTGCGCCGCCTCG
>CAZOZD010000405.1:0-1523 GCA_964584195.1 uncultured Burkholderiales bacterium | reverse complement strand
TCGGCTGGGGCGTGGGCGGCATCGAGGCCGAGGCCGGCATGCTCGGCCAGCCGGTCTACTTCCTCACCCCCGATGTCGTCGGCGTGGAGCTCACCGGCCAGCCACAGCCGGGCGTGACCGCCACCGACATCGTACTCACCCTCACCGAGATGCTGCGCCGCGCCAAGGTGGTGGGCAAGTTCGTCGAGTTCTTCGGCGCGGGCGCCGCTGCCCTGCCGGTCTACGACCGCGCCACCATCGCCAACATGGCGCCCGAATACGGCGCCACCATGGGCTTTTTCCCGGTGGACGAGGCCACCTGCCAGTATTACCTGGCCACCGGCCGTTCCGAGACCCAGGTCGCGGCGATGCGCAACTACTTCAAGGCACAGGGCATGTTCGGCATTCCCGAGGCCGGCGCGATCGACTACAGCCAGACCCTGAGCCTGGATCTGGGCACGGTGAAGCCCTCCGTCGCCGGCCCGAAGCGGCCTCAGGACCGCATCAACCTGTACGCCCTGAAGGAATCGTTCGAGACCCTGCTGGAGCTACCCAAGGACCAGGGCGGGTATGGCAAGACGCCCCTCTCCCAAGGTGAGAAAGGCTTACGGCACGGCGACGTGGTCATCGCCGCCATCACCTCCTGCACCAACACCTCCAACCCTGGGGTCATGCTGGCTGCCGGCCTGCTGGCCAAAAAGGCGGTCGCAAAGGGGCTGAAAACCGCGCCACACGTCAAGACCAGCCTTGGCCCCGGCTCGCGCGCCGTCACCGAATACCTGAAGGCCGCCGGCCTGCTGGGCAATCTGGAGCAACTCGGCTTCAATGTGGTCGGCTACGGCTGCACCACCTGCATCGGCAACAGCGGCCCCCTGCCCGAGGCGATCGAGAAGGAGATCGTCGACCGCGATCTGGTGGCCTGTTCGGTGCTGTCCGGCAACCGCAACTTCGAGGCCCGCGTACACCAGAACGTCAAGGCCAACTTCCTCATGAGCCCGCCCCTGGTGGTGGCCTTCGCACTGGCCGGGCGGGTGGACATCGACCTGGCCCGCGAGCCGATCGGCGAGGGCCACGACGGCCCGGTCTTTCTCAAGGACATCTGGCCCTCGAATGACGAGGTCGCCGCCCTCCTCCCCTTTGCCTCGGACGCCGCTGCCTATGCCAGCTACAAGGATGTCGGAGCAGACAACCCATTGTGGGACGCCGTACCCGCCCCGGCCGGCCAGGTGTACCAATGGGACACCGCTTCCACCTACATCCAGGAGCCGCCCTTCTTCGCCGTCCAGGCCAAGCCCAGCGCAGTCATCCGCGGCGCCCGGGCGCTCGCCATCTTCGGCGACTCGGTGACCACCGACCACATCTCCCCCGCCGGCGGCATCAAGCCCGCCGCCCCGGCCGGAAAGTACCTGGTCGAGCACGGCGTAGCCCCGAAGGACTTCAACAGCTACGGTGCCCGGCGCGGCAACCATGAAGTGATGATGCGCGGCACATTCGCCAACGTGCGCATCAAGAACCTGATGGTCCCCGGCTCGGAAGGCGGCGTG
>CAZOZD010000404.1:0-1523 GCA_964584195.1 uncultured Burkholderiales bacterium | reverse complement strand
CAGCGAAAGGCTGCGCTCCCGCAGCCGGTTTCAGGCGGCGCTGCGTGAGTTCACGCACGATCATCAGGTCGAGGCCGGCGACCACTTCCGGCTTGAGGGTGGAGGCCGAGGCGAGTTCGGGGTAAAGCAGGGCCGGGCGCAGGTTGGCGAACAGATTCAGGCCCTTGCGGATGCGCAACAGGCCGCGCTCGGGGCGCATGTCGCGCGGCAGGGTGTCGTATTTCCAGTCGCCGACGGCGCCGAGCAGCACGGCGTCGGCCTCCTGGGCCAGCTTGAAGGTGGCTTCGGGCAGCGGGTCTTTTGCGGCCTCGTAGCCGGCGCCGCCGATGGGTGCCTCTTCGGTTTCCACTTTCAGGCCATCGGCCTTCAGCACGTTCAGGACCTTGATCGCCTGGGCGACGATTTCGGGACCGATGCCGTCACCCGGCAGGACTGCGATTTTCATGGCGACTCCACGATCAATACGGATTCAAAACGACGGACTCAAAACGGGGCGGGTACATGATGGTTATGCAGACGGTCGCGCAGCAGGTCGAAACCGTTCTTCTTGAAACGGATGAAGCGCATGCCGATGCGGAAGCTGCCGGCCTTGCCATCGAGCACGTTGTACACGAGGCGGGCGCTGACCTCGATGATCCGCTCGCGTCCGCCCTTGTGCAGGGGCGGCAGTGCGATCAGCACCTTGCATGGCCCGGTGACGAAATAGTTGCAATCGGTATGGATGGCCATGCCGAGCAGGCACAGGTCGTACACCCGGCCATGGATGTTCTCGTTGTGCTCGCCTTCGGGCACGATGATGACCTTCCAGCGCACCAGATAGCGCTGCTCGGCCCGCCGCTGCAACGGCACCGGCTGGCTGGGCTCCAGCCGGGGCACCAGTTCCTCCGGCCGAACCGGCTGGAAGGCGGATTCAGCGAACTCCGCTTCGGCAACCGACTCGATTTCGCCGGCAGAAGACTCATCCTCGATGCTCAAGCCGGTCCCTTACTCGAACAGCCAGGGCATTTCCTGGCGGCGACGAGCCTCGAATGCACGAATGCGGTCGACATGGGCCAGGGTCAGGCCGATGTCGTCGAGGCCGTTGAGCAGGCGATGCTTGCGCTCCGCGTCCACCTCGAATGCGATGGCCTCGCCATCCGGAGTGCTCACGGTCTGCGCCGCGAGGTCGATGGTCAGGCGATAGCCTTCCCGGGCCTCGGTCTCGCGGAACAGGCGATCGACCCCATCGGCCGGCAGGACGATGGGCAACAGACCGTTCTTGAAACAGTTGTTGAAGAAGATGTCGGCGAAGCTGGGCGCGATGATGGCGCGGAAGCCCTGATCCTCCAGCGCCCAGGGGGCATGCTCGCGCGACGAGCCGCAGCCGAAGTTCTCCCGCGCCAGGAGGATGGACGCCCCCTGGTAGCGCGGCTGGTTGAGCACGAAATCGGGGTTCAAGGGGCGTGAGGCGTTGTCCATGCCCGGCTCGCCGCGATCGAGATAACGCCACTCGTCGAATGCGTTGGGGCCGAAGCCGCTGCGCT
>CAZOZD010000403.1:0-1531 GCA_964584195.1 uncultured Burkholderiales bacterium | reverse complement strand
CGTTCTGCATCGCGCGCTTCATGGCGCGGCGGAACATGATGCGCTTCTCGAGCTGGGTGGCGATCGAGTCGGCGATGATCTGCGCATCCTGCTCGGGCTTGCGCACCTCCTCGATGTTGAGGGTCACCGGCACCGACATCAGGCCGGACAGCTGCTTGCGCAGGTTCTCGATATCTTCGCCCTTCTTGCCAATCACCACCCCCGGCCGGGCCGAGAACAGGGTGATACGCGCATTCTTGGCCGGACGCTCGATGACGATGCGGCTGATGGAGGCATGCGCAAGCTTTTTCTTCAGGTAATCGCGGACCTTGAGGTCCTCGCTCAGGGTGCTCGCGTACGTCTTGCTGTTGGCAAACCATTTCGAGGACCAGTTGCGATTGACGCTCAGGCGAAAACCGGTCGGATGAATCTTCTGTCCCATACGTTACCTCAGTCGCCGACCGTCACGGTGATGTGACAGGTAGGTTTGGAAATGCGGTTACCCCGACCCTTGGCGCGGGCGGTAAAGCGCTTGAGCACCGGGCCTTCGTCGACCAGGATGCGGGACACCTTGAGAGTGTCGATGTCGGCACCTTCGTTGTGCTCGGCATTGGCAATGGCCGACTCGAGCACCTTCCTGATCACCACGGCAGCCTTCTTGGGAGTAAAGGCCAGGATGTTGAGGGCCTTGTCCACCGGCTTGCCGCGTACCAGATCGGCAACCAGGCGAGCCTTCTGGGCAGACATGCGGGTTCCGCGCAATACGGCATTTACTTGCATGGCTCTCACCTCTTCGCTTTCTTGTCGGCCGCATGACCCTTGAAGGTGCGGGTCAGGGCGAATTCACCCAGCTTGTGGCCAACCATGTTCTCGGTGACATACACCGGGATGTGCTGCTTGCCGTTGTGCACCGCGATGGTCAGACCGATGAAGTCGGGCAGAACGGTGGAGCGTCGCGACCAGGTCTTGATCGGACGCTTGTCCGAAGCCGCCTGGGCCGCCTCCACCTTCTTGATTAGATGGCCGTCGACGAACGGACCCTTTTTGACAGAACGTGCCATATCTGGTTACCTCTTACGCTTTGTGTCGACGGCGCACGATCATCGTATCGGTGCGCTTGTTGCTGCGGGTACGATACCCCTTGGTCGGCTGCCCCCACGGCGACACGGGCACACGCCCCTCGCCGGTGCGGCCCTCACCACCACCATGCGGGTGATCGATCGGGTTCATGGCCACGCCACGAACGGTCGGACGGATGCCGCGCCAACGTTTGGCGCCCGCCTTGCCATAGGAGCGCAGACTATGCTCCTCGTTGCCAACCTCACCGAGAGTGGCACGACAATCGACATGAACCTTGCGAATCTCGCCGGAACGCAGGCGCAGCTGAGCATAGGAACCCTCGCGCGCCAGGAGCTGCACGCTGGTACCGGCGGCCCGCGCCAGCTGGGCCCCCTTGCCGGGCATCATCTCGATGCAATGCACCGTGGAACCGACCGGAATATTGCGCAGCGGCAGACAGTTACCCGGCTTGATCGGCGCCTCCGAGCCACTC
>CAZOZD010000402.1:0-1541 GCA_964584195.1 uncultured Burkholderiales bacterium | reverse complement strand
ACCGAGGCGAGCGCCGCCTTGGTCTGGTCGATGGCGGTGATGAGGATTTGGGCGCGGTCAGAGGCCACGGGTTACAAACCTTGTACGTTGAGTTGTTGCAAGATCGCGCTGGAGAGCTTGGGCATTTGGGAGCGCACGAGCCCAGGCAGGTCGAAACGCCCACGCAGGGTCACGCTCGGCACCAGCACGGCGATGGGGACCTCCTGGGGGTTGTGGCTTCGGCCGCTTCGCTTAACGTCGCCTTGCGACGTTAGCCTTCGCCGAAACCGTCGCAATTCGCGCCGGTTTTCCTTGATGTTCTCGGCCATCAGGATCACCCGGCCAGACTTCTCGATGAAGAAGGCATTGCCCGCGCGCATCAGGCCGTCGACCACACGGCGGAACGCCTTGCGCCCGATGCGCTGGTGCTCGGGCAGGAGCGGGATCAGCAGCCGACCGCCCGCATTTCTCCCTATCGTGCCGCCCCGGACGTGGATGCCCAGCCACGGGATCTTCGACCCGATGAGCAGCGCCGGAAACTTCTTCGGGCTGCCGGCGTAGAGCTTGTGGCGCATCGATTTTAGGAATCCTGCCTTTCTCACCTTGAACACCGACTGCATCCGGGACTGGGCCACCTGGGCGATCTCCTTGCCTGCGACCTTCATTCCGGCCTCGACTGCCTTGCGGATCGCCCGGCGCTTCTCCGGAACCCAACTGTCGAGCCGCTTCGGGTCGAGCAGGCCCGAGGTGGTGAGCGAAAGTTTCATGGCTTGATCTCGCGCAGGAAGGACTTAATCTCGGCGCTGCCGCCGCGCGTCGCGGTGACGAGCAGGGCAAACTGCGCGGCCAGATCGTCGCGTTCGTCACGATCGATGGCAGCGAGAAACGCTCGCAGCTGCGCGAGCGTGTAGGTCAGGACGTCGGGATAACGGTGGCCGGATCGGATGAGCCGCTGGATGGCATCTGACCAGGGATCAGCGTGCCGAGGGTTTGGCTCACCCGCGTGATCTCCGGCACCACGCGGCGGATAAAAAAATCCGCATTCGCCCCGAACACCGCTTCGGCAAGCCGGATCGCGTCATCCAGGCCGAGGCCCGACACCCAGTCCGGCGGACGGCGGCAGGCGATGGCCAGTGCCAGGACCACCGATTCGCCATCCTCGGACAGCAGGCGCAGCCAGTCGGGATCGGGGCCAAGCTTGCCGGCGATGGGGCGGACGGTGCGAGCGAAGATCGGCAGTTCTCCCACCTTGAGGGGCGTGATGTCGAGCGTCTCGCCACCGATGATCACGGTTTCGGGGATGGGCGGCAGCGCGGCAAAAGTATCGTCAGCCATGGCGATCACCCGAGCTGGACGATGCGGCCGAACTGGCCGAGCACCGCGTCGTAGGGTTTCGTCGAGTCGGCCAGGAGCGAGCCTTCCAGTTCGAACTTGTTGAGGTCGTTCGAGATGATGTCGAACTTCTTCAACGGGTCGAAGGCCACTCGGTAGAGTTCGATCAGCACCTTGGCGTTGCCGGCGGCGGTGTTCACCCCTTCAAGGCGCAGGAAACGCTCGGGCAG
>CAZOZD010000401.1:0-1543 GCA_964584195.1 uncultured Burkholderiales bacterium | reverse complement strand
GGCCGGGCAATGACCAGCGACGTCTTCAAGGGCGCCAACGGCGGCTTCGCGCGCAACATGTCGGCGCCGCCCCGCAGCACGGTCAGCTTTCGTCCTTATGGGGCGGGCCGCTCGCCAGCTTCCGGCGGAGAGCCGGCATCGGGCCTCCGGCGCATCGCCCGTGCCAGCGTGCTGGGCCTCATCGACGCGCACAGCCCGGTACGCGGCCGTCGCATCATGCCCCTGGGCGAGCGGGTTTCCCACCTGGCCCACAAGCGAGACCCGGCCGTGGCCGGGGTCCGCGCTCGCTACCATGCGGAAATCTTCCGGGGCATGGTGGGTGTCGCGGCATCCCTCCTCGGTAAAAGGCTTCCCTTGCCAGAGATGCTGAGCGAAGAGCGGCTGTCGGATCTGATGTCCGACATCGCCCAGCAACTCGCTCCGCCAGCGTTGCCGGCGATGGGCATTGTCGAACAACCGGGCAGCTTCAGTGTCCTGGAATGCCCGGCCGGGGTGGATCCGCTTCACGCCGGCCTGTGGCTGCTCACCCATCTCAATGGCCGCACCTTTGTCCGGGATATGCAGGCAATACCGGTGTCCAGCCCGTTCGCCAGCAGCGTCTACGAACTGTATGCCCCATGCGGAGGAAGCCATGACCTTCGCACCCCCTGAAACCTTTGCCCGGCACCTCACCGAGCGCATCTGGAACGCCTTCCCCGTCACCCAGCCGGCCTTCGCCAAGCTGCTGGGGCTGCTGGATATCGAGGTGTCCGCCGCCGTCCCCACCGCCGCCGTCACCCTGGGCCTGGACTCGCGCCTGCTCATCAACCCGGACTTCGCCGAGCGGCACTGCAAGACCGACGCGGCCCTGGTCATGCTGGTGCTGCACGAGCTCTGGCACGTGGCCCTGGGCCACACCCGCCTCTATGATCGGCTGACGCCGGCGCAGAACTGGGCCTTCGACGCCGTCATCAACGCCCAGCTCTGCCGCCAGTTTCCCGATGCCGCCCACACCCGGCTGTTCCGCGAACTCTACGACGCCGAGCGCATGCCCTGGGCCCTGCTGCGGCCGCCCGAGGGCTGGCGTACCGTCGCCGTGCGCTGGCTGCCCGGCCGCGCCGGCGAGGTGCACCGCCTGCTCTACAGCGACGCCTCGGCCAGCACGGAGGAACTCTTCCGGCTGCTGCCGACCTTGGAGATCGGCAAGGGGGATCTCATGCAGGCCCTGCTCGGTTCCCATCAAGAGGACGGCAAGGAGGCGGTCGCCCCCGAGGTGCTGATGGAAATCCGCGGCATCGTCGCCGAGTGGCCCATGGTCGAGCGCCGCTCCGGCCGCGACCTGGGCGGCGAGTCGGAGAAGCGGCAGATCAGCCTGGCCCGGCGCCGGGAAGACGCGGTGCGGATCCTGCACCGCACCCTCGTTCGCCTGGCCGGTCTGGAGGCGGGCGACGGACAGCGCCGCCCGGCCGCAGGCGAGGTGGAGTCCGTCCTGCCCTACGGCCGCGACCGTCGCGCCTGGCTGCGCGACCTTTGGGGCGAGTCGGTGCCGGTGCACCGGACCGAA
>CAZOZD010000400.1:0-1549 GCA_964584195.1 uncultured Burkholderiales bacterium | reverse complement strand
GTGGTCGAGCGCGAGCGGAGCGACATAGGCCAGCCATTCATCGATCAGGGCGGCGGAAAGCAAGGCGCCATTGAGGCGGCGGCCTGCCTCGACATGCAACTCGTTGACGCCACGCCGGGCAAGCTCTTCCAGCAGGAGGGATAGATCGGGCCGGCCATCCGGACCGGGCAGCTCCAGCACGGTGGCGCCAGCGTCGAGCAAGGGGTGCAGACGTTCGCGCACCGCATCGGCATCCTGACAGACCAGGATGCATTCACCGTCTTGCAGGATGTGCGCGCCCGGAGGGGTACGCAAGGCGCTGTCCAGGACCACGCGCAGGGGTTGGCGAGAGGCTTCGGGCAGGCGCACGTTCATGCGCGGGTCGTCGGCCAGCACGGTGCCAACCCCGGTGAGTATGGCGCAGGAACGCGCCCGCCAGTGCTGCACGTCCTGGCGCGCGGCGGGGCCGGTGATCCATTGCGAGGCGCCATTCTCCAATGCGGTCTGGCCATCGAGCGAGGCTGCGGTTTTGAGCCTCACCCAGGGCCGGCCCCGGGTCATGCGGCTGAAGAAGCCGGGGTTCAGCTCGCGCGCTTGGTGTTCCATAAGCCCGGCTTCAGCGCGGATGCCAGCCAGGGCGAGCAACTGCATGCCCCGGCCGGAAACTTGCGGATTGGGATCGGTCGTGGCCATCACTACGCGCGCCACCCCCGCATCGATCAATGCATGTGCACAGGGCGGGGTGCGGCCGTGGTGGCTGCACGGCTCCAGGCTGACGTATACGGTGGCGCCGCGTGCCCGCGCACCGGCCTCGCGCAAGGCATGAACTTCGGCGTGCGCCTCGCCGGCGCGTTCGTGCCAGCCCTCGCCGATCACTTCGTCGCCGCGCACGATGACACAACCGACTCGGGGATTGGGCGTGGTGGTGCACAGCCCCCGTTCGGCCAGCCGCAATGCGCGGGCCATGTGGGCGTGGTCGGCAACGCTGAACACGGAAACTGCGCTCAACGGTCGACTTCGCGGATCGCGTCGCGGAAGTCTTCGATGTCCTGGAAGCTGCGGTACACGGAGGCAAAGCGGATGTAGGCGACCTTGTCCAGTTTCTTGAGGGCCTGCATCACCATCTCGCCGATCTCACGCGCCGGGATCTCCCGCTCGCCCAGGGTGAGCAGGCGTTGCCGGATACGGGCGACGGCCTCGTCCACCAGCGGCGCGGAAACCGGTCGCTTGTGCAGGGCGCGGCGGAACCCCTCGCGCAGCTTGGCCTCGTCGAATTCCTCGCGCGTGCCGTTCGATTTGACCACCAGCGGCAGCCGCACCTCGGCATTCTCGAAGGTGGTGAAGCGCTTGTCGCAGGCGGTACAACGGCGACGACGACGGATGCTGGCGCCGTCCTCGGTGAGACGCGTCTCGACCACCTGTGTTTCAAGCGCACCGCAGAAGGGGCATTTCATCCTGAAAAGCTCAGTTGAACCACAGAGTCAAAAAGAACGAAAACACAGAGAACGAAAAAACAGAGGAGCTTCTTGCAAAACCCACCGTCTGATCGATTTTTCTTGCCGCACGGTGG
>CAZOZD010000399.1:0-1567 GCA_964584195.1 uncultured Burkholderiales bacterium | reverse complement strand
AAAAACTGGCCATCGCCAGGCACTACCTCTGGCCGAAGCAGGTGAAGAAGGCCGGCCTGAGCCGGGCCCAGGTCAGCATCACCGACGCGGCTATCCGCCGCGTCATCGAAGGCTATGCCCGCGAGGCCGGCGTGCGCCAGCTTGAACAGCAGCTCGGCAAGGTGGTGCGCAAGGCGGTGGTGAAGATCGTGCGCCAGGAAGCGGACAAGGTGCATGCCACCGTGGACGACATCGAGACCCTGCTCGACGCCCCGCCGCGCCTGCCTGAAAAGCCGAACACCGGCGTCGGCGTGGTCACCGGGCTGGCCTGGACCGCGCTGGGCGGGGCGACGCTGACCATCGAGGCAACCAAGGTGCACACGCTCAACCGCGGCTTCAAGCTCACCGGAAAACTCGGCGAAGTGATGAAGGAATCGGCGGAAATCGCCTATTCGTACATCTCCAGCCATCTCAAGACCTACAAGGGCGATCCAAAATTCTTCGACGCCGCATTCGTGCACCTGCACGTTCCGGAGGGGGCCACGCCCAAGGACGGCCCCTCGGCCGGCATCACCATGGCCACCGCGCTGCTCTCCCTGGCGCGCAACGAAAAGATCGCCCGGCCGCTGGCGATGACCGGTGAATTGACCCTCACCGGCCAGGTCCTGGCCATCGGCGGTGTGCGCGAGAAGGTGATCGCCGCCCGCCAGGTCGGCGTCCATGAGCTGATCCTGCCCTTGGCCAACCAGCCCGACTATGAACGCCTGCCGGACTATGTCCGGGCCGGGCTGACGCCGCATTTCGTCCGCCATTACAAGGACGTGGTGCGGATCGTGTTCGGCGCATGAACGAGGCGCTTGCCGATCCGGCCGAAGTCGGCCCGGATCCGTCCCCCGCGACCGCCCAGGCGGCCGAGCCGCTGGCGCGGGTGCTGGGCCAGCCCTGGCTGGAGCTGCCGCGCGACCTGTACATCCCGCCCGAGGCGCTGGAAGTGATCCTGGAGGCCTTTGAAGGGCCGCTCGACCTCCTGCTCTGGCTGATCCGGCGCAACAACATCGACGTGCTCGACATTCCCATGGCCGAGCTTACCGCGCAGTACATGGAATATGTCGATGCCATGCGCAGCCAGCATCTGGAGCTGGCCGCCGAATACCTGGTGATGGCGGCCATGCTGATCGAGATCAAGTCGCGCATGCTCTTGCCCCGGCCGGAACGGGTCGAGGAGGGCGAGGAGCACGACCCCCGCGCCGAACTGGTGCGCCGCCTGCTGGAGTACGAACAGATCAAGCGGGCGGCGCGCGAGCTCGACTGCGTGCCCCAGCTCGGACGCGACTTTCAGCCGGTTTCGGTGTGGCTGGAGCGGGTCAGCCGCAAGCGCCTGCCTCAGGTGTCGGGCGACGACCTGATCACCGCCTGGAACGACATCCTGAAGCGGGCGCGCATGCAGCGTCACCATCGCGTCGGCAAGCAGGAGCTGTCGGTACGCGAACACATGAGCCGCATCCTGCGCATGCTCCAGGAACGTCCCTGGCTGGGCTTCATCGAGCTGTTCCGGGTCGAGGCCGGCCGTCCCGAGCTGATCGTCACC
>CAZOZD010000398.1:0-1575 GCA_964584195.1 uncultured Burkholderiales bacterium | reverse complement strand
GTTCAGCATCGAGGCCTCCCAGGCGCCGTGGCCGGAGGCGGTGTAGAAGAACACATCGGCCTTGGTGCGGAGGATGCGCTTCACGCCCGCCACGCATTCCTCGTAGACGGCGAAGAAGGCGTTGTCGTTGAAGTCGATGCTGGCGCGCGCACAGGCATGCAGCACGCTGTCGGGGATGTTCGTGGGCCCCGGATTGGCGAAGAACATCCGGCCGCGCGGTTCAGGCATGGAGCGTTTCCTTGGTTCTTGCGGCTGTGTTCAGCCGTAGCTGCTGATCTCGATCAGGTTGCCGTCCGGGTCGCGGCAATAGACGCTTTCGATGGGGCCCAGCGCGCCGGCCTTTTCCACCGGCCCGATCTCGATGGTCACGCCGCAGCCTTCCAGATGCGCCATGATCTGTTCGGCCGTGATGGTGACGATGAAGCAGAGATCCTGGCTGCCCGGCGCGGTGTTCGTGCCGGTGGGCCATTCGCTGATGGGGTGCGCGTGCGGCCGCAGGTTGATCTTCTGCCCGCCGAAGCGCAGCGCGGTGCGGTTATCGCGGCCGAAGGTCTCGCGCTCCATCCCCAGCACGCGCTGGTACCAGGCGGCGGAGATTTCCACGTCCTTGCAGTTGATGACCAGGTGGTCGAGGCGGTCGACGGCGAAGCGCATGTTCAATCCCCTTGGCGGCGGCGCAGCTTGGCCGTCACTTCGATCTCTATGCGCATCGCGTCGGTCTGCAAACCCGCATGGATCAGGGTGGAGGCCGGGCGGGCGACGCCCAGGTGTTTCTTCAGCACCGGCCAGCAGGGTTCCCAATCCTCGCGCCGCGGCACGATGAACAGCACGCGCACCACGTCATCGAGCGTTGCATCCGCCTGCGCCAGGGCGGCGGCGATGTTCTGGAAGCATTGCTCGCATTGCGCCACCACGTCATCGGCGATGGTCATGGTGGTGTAGTCATAGCCGGTGGTGCCGGAGACGAAGACGAATTCGCCATCCACCACGGCGCGCGAATAGCCGATCTGTTCCTCGAACACCGAACCGGAGGAGATGTGGCGGCGGGGCATGGGCGTTCCTTACTGCGGGGCCACGATGCGCGCGACGATGCGCTGCACCAGCGGCATGACGAAGAGGATGGTGGGGAAGGCGATCGCCCAGGAGAGGCCCCAGGCGATCGGCCAGCGCGCCAGGAAGGCGCCGGTGAAGCCGAGCGCGAGCAAGGTGGAGATGCCGGAGACGACGAAGGTCATCAGGCAGGTGAGGACGGCGCCCTGGACATAGGGGCGGAAGCGGGCGGGGAGTTGGCGAGACAAGTCAGGGTGCTCCATGATGAGCCGGCAGCGTTGATCTGGGCTGAGTTTTGGCCTCATGCGCGGTTCGTAGATTTGAGGAATTCCGCGACATCAACAGGCGCTTCCGGCAGATTTCTCTGCCGGACGCTAGCCCTCCGTCTTGTGCGCCGCAACCGCTCGAACTCAGCCGCCTTTCTTGCCGGCAACACGGCACCTCATCGGTGCGTCAGAGGTCATCGGGTCATACCAACTCCCCCGGCCTCTGACTCACTTTATGGATTCCCCGACGCGGCGCTGA
>CAZOZD010000397.1:332-1591 GCA_964584195.1 uncultured Burkholderiales bacterium | reverse complement strand
ATCGAAATCCCAGAACGGCACGCCGTCCTCCGGGAGGCGTGGGTGCTGGCGCACGAACTCGGCGCACGCCACGGCCTGCGCGAGATACTCCGGCCGGCGCGTCTCGCGATACATCATGGTGTAGCCATAAAGTCCCCAGGCCTTCTCTGAGTAAACTTGGGAAGCACAAACTTACGTATTCGCTTGTCGGTGATACCGTCGCGTGGCGGCGGGGGTACGTAATGGTGCCTGAAGGTGTCCTTTCCGGTGTCACCTTCGAGGGTGGGACAGAGATTCCGCGATCACACTTCTCTCAGCGGCAGGCCTGGCAGCCTCCGGCAGGGTAATAAATCAGATCCCCGGCCCTCTATCCTGACCCAAGACGCGCCTCCACGAGGGAGGCCGTCAGACCTTGGCGAGAGCGGCCGGGGAAGTGGGGTTGCGCGACTGGGGCGCACGCGGTGGATTCGCGGCAAAGTCTCGTTCTTGCGTGAGCAGTTGCCAAGCGATTTTGGCCATGCGCCGCGCGGTGATCACGATCGCTTCATTGGCGCCTTTGCCGCGCCGACGATGCTGTTTGTAGAAAGTGCCAAAGTAGTCGGAGCAGCCCACCGCGACCCACGCGGCTTCGACGAAGGCCCATTTCAACCAGCGATTGCAGAAGGGCAACATGCGGCCGTGCGCGATCTTGCCGCCCGAGGCGTGGGTGGTCGGCACCAATCCGGCATAGGCGCAAAGCTTGTTGGGTGTGCGAAAACGCTCGATCCGGTCGATCTCCAGAGCGATCACCGGACCGAGCACCCGTCCAATGCCCGGTATCGTCAGCAAGCGCTGCGCCATCGGATTACTCGCATTGTCGCTGTCGATGCGCGCCTCCAGCGCCCGAATGTGGGTCTGGATGCTCTCATGCAACTCGAGATCCTGGTCGAGCAAGACGCGATCGCCGGTCGGCAGCTCGATGCGCTTGAGCCAGGCGATTCCCTTCTTGCAGAAGATGTCGTGGACCACCGGCCGCGCCACCTGGGGATGCCGATCCACCACGGTATGGATGCGGTTGCGCAAGCGGGTGCGCATCGCCGCCAGCCACAGCCGCTGCCGCAGCACCAGCTTGCGCTCCCGCACGTCGCGGCTGGGCACATGGATCCGCGCCATGAAGTCGCCGCGCAGCAGTGTGGCCAGCGCCTTGGCGTCGATCCGGTCGTTCTTGATCTGCGCTTCCGCGATGATCCGGTTCTTCGCCGGATGCGAGACCACGACTTCGGCCACGCCCGGCGTCTCTT
>CAZOZD010000397.1:0-322 GCA_964584195.1 uncultured Burkholderiales bacterium | reverse complement strand
TCGGGATGCGCCGCTCGAGGGGCTGGAGCAGGCCTTCGAGCACGTCGTGCAGCGTCGCCCAGTTCCAACACGCCTCGATGATCACGGCACTGGGTTCGTCGAGCGCGGCGAAGTAGTCGTGAAAGGCTTCCGGCGCGTTCGCCTCGATGCGCGCCTCCTTCAGTTTGCGGCCTTGCGCGTCCAACGTGCAGGCCACCGAGTATCGCTTGTGGTAGTCGATTCCTGTGTAGTTCATGGCAGCTCGGAAGAATCACGCCTCCGCGGCGCTGTCCCTCCCTTTAGCTGCTCATGTTACCTGACCCCTTTTTCAGCCCCGACCCCT
>CAZOZD010000396.1:0-1599 GCA_964584195.1 uncultured Burkholderiales bacterium | reverse complement strand
GGCGGGCCGCTACAAGGTGTACATCATCGACGAAGTGCACATGCTGTCCAGGAACGCATTCAACGCCATGTTGAAGACCCTGGAGGAACCGCCCGCGCACGTGGTGTTCATCCTCGCCACCACCGATCCGCAAAAGGTGCCGGTGACGGTTCTGTCCCGCTGCCTGCAATTCAACCTCAAGCCGATGACCGCCGGCCACGTCGCCGGCCACCTGCGCCAGGTGCTGGAGCAGGAGGGGATCGGCTTCGAACCCGCCGCGCTCAACCAGATCGCCCGTGCCGCCGCCGGCAGCATGCGTGACGCGCTCTCGCTTACCGACCAGGCCATCGCCCACGGTGGCGGTCGTGTCGAGGCGGCCGCGGTGCGCGACATGCTGGGCAGCATCGATTCGGCCTGGCTGTTCCCGCTTCTGGATGCCCTCGTCGAAGGCGATGGCGCGCGCCTCATGCGCGAGGCCGAGGCCATCGCCAGCCGTGGCCTGTCCTTCGACGCCGCATTGCAGGATCTGGCCCTCTCCCTGCAACAGATCGCGCTGGCCCAGGTGGTGCCGGAAGCGCTCGCGGAAGACCTGCCCGAACGCGAGAGCATCCTGGCCCTGGCCGGGCGCATCGACCCCGAAAGCGTGCAACTGTATTACCAGATCGCCAGCCTGGGACGGCGCGATCTTGAATGGGCCCCCGACGAACCGGCAGGCTTCAGCATGACCCTGTTGCGCATGCTGGCCTTCCGGCCGGCGACGAGCCTGCCAGCCGCCACCGTTGCGCCACAACCGGCGACATCCAGGCCCGCGACCCCAGCCCCCTCTCCCGGCGGGAGAGGGGAGTGCATACCCGCCTCGTCGATGCGAACGGCCACCGGCTTCGACGGTGACTGGCACGCGCTCGCCGGCCGGCTCCAGGGTGGAGTCCGCCAGCTCGCCGCATTCTGCGAACTGGCCGGCCACGCACCCGGCTGCATCCAGCTACGCCTGCCGGAAGACCGTAAAAGCCTGCTCGACAGCCTGGGCGACAAGCTCAGGACGGCATTGCGCGAACAGCTCGGCGCCGACTGGCGCATCGACATCGAACTCGGCGCCACCGGTGGCAGCGCCCCGGCGGAAGTCCAGGCCAGACACAAGGCCGAGCGGCAGAGCCAGGCCGAGGCGGCCGTCGCCGCCGATCCATTCATCCAGACGCTGGTCGGCGAATTCGACGCCACGGTCAGCGCCATCAAGCCCATCGACTGACAAGGACCCCAGAAATGATCAAAGGCGGACTCGGCAACCTGATGAAACAGGCCCAGCAAATGCAGGAAAACCTGCAAAAGGCGCAGGCGCAGATTGCGGAAATGGAAGTGGAAGGCGTGGCCGGCGCCGGCATGGTCAAGATCCTCATGACCGGCAAGCACGATGTGCGTCGCGTCACCATCGATCCCAGCCTGATGCAGGACGACAAGGAAATGCTGGAAGACCTCATCGCCGCCGCAGTCAACGACGCCGTGCGCCGGGTCGAATCGGCCACCCAGGAAAGGATGGCCGAGGTCACCGCCGGCATGCCCCTGCCGCCCGGGATGAAGTTTCCATTTTGATGTTGCGTTTGACGTGAGGGGTTAGCCGCCCCC
>CAZOZD010000395.1:0-1629 GCA_964584195.1 uncultured Burkholderiales bacterium | reverse complement strand
TGACTTCCCCCCGCTCGGCTCGCCCTTTCCCAGAAGCGCCGCCACTTTTTTTTGGTCTTCAGGAAATCGAGTGGGTGAGATTTGACGATTCCGAGCGTTGCAGACGGGGTGGGGGCGGCGCGGGCCGGTAACGAGCCAGGCGACGCGGTGGGGCGGGGTGTTGGTGAACGCCACACCCGCTGGCGCGTACGTGCGACCTCAGAGCTTGGGCAACATGCAGGTCAGAACCTTCAGGCGCAGATACTCCTCGTCGCGCAGTCCGTAAGCTCGACGCTGAATGACGCGGATCTTGTTATTCAGTCCCTCGACGAAGCCGAGAGAGACCTTGTTCTCGGGACGACAGTAGGCGGCGATCCCATCCCAGTGCCGCTCGATCAGGTCGGCAAACTTCTCGTACGGTTCGAGCCGCTGCCACTTGAGCGCCGCTCGCCAGTTCTCGAAGAAGCGGCGCGCCCAACCTTCGCGGCGGTAATCCCACAGCTGACCGAAGGCCTCCTTGAGCAGGTACGCGGTGTTCAGCCGTTTGTTGGCCGCCAACAGCTGCTTGAGCGCGCGCCGGCCGTCCAGCGTGAGATTCTCTCGGTGCGACAGCAACGTGTACTTCTGGCCCTTGATGAACCGGCGATCCTTGCCGCTGAGCCGGGCGTACTCGCGCTTGCGCACCGTGTCGAGGGCATCGCCGAGGTGGCGCATGATGTGGAACTTGTCGAACAGGATGTTGGCTTGGGGCGCGTGGCGCTTGGTGGAATTGCGAAACGGCTTCCACATGTCCATCACCGCCAACTGGAGCCGTCGGCACTTCTTCGGCCCGAGCCACGCGAAGAACTCGTCCATGCTGGCTTCCGACCGATCCTTGCCGCCGAACCAAATCGGCCGCATCCGATCCAGGTCGCTGACCACAATCCGGTACGTGTGGCCCTTGCGGATCGAGATCTCGTCGATCCCGATGACGCGCGGTGCCGGCGTGCCCACGCGCCGCAGTTGCGCGCGCATGCACTGCTTCTCCAATGTCTTGACCGAATCCCAGTCCAGGTGCAGCTCTTCGGCGACATCCTTGATGGTGCTGATCCGGCAGCGCCGCCCCACGAAGAACGCAAACCGCTTGCTGTAGAACGGATTGTCGGCGAGCCATTCCAATCGCTCGCGCTTCACTGCCCCGCAGGCTCGGCAGGCCACTCGGCGGACTTCCACGTCCAGGTAAATCCGCTTCCCACCGCACGACAGATCGCGCACCAGCCGGCGCCGGCGATCGTAGAAACTGCGATGCCATTTCCCACACACGCCGCACGCCGTTTTTTTCGCCGCCGCACCAGCACGACAATCCGTGCCATGGGATCGCCGAATCTCCCACGCACTGTTGCCAGGGGCCGGGCACCAGCAAAGCGGTACTCGTCCTGCAGCCCTCGTCGTTTCGCCATCGCCGAATCATGCCAAGTTTTCCGCTCAGCCAGAAACGCTCAAACCCTTGGCCCATGCGGCTTTCCACCACCATGCGCCCCATTTTCTACCCACACGACTTCCTGAAGACCCTTCGGAATTAATCGACGGCCTCTGACGGTCGCGGCTCCGATTGCGCGGTGACATGGAGCCTCGGTCCTAGCGCGCCGGGTTGCCGGAGGCGAGCGGAGC
>CAZOZD010000394.1:0-1634 GCA_964584195.1 uncultured Burkholderiales bacterium | reverse complement strand
CGTGCTGTTTTGCCGCGAAAAAGACCCGCAGGCAGAGCGCTGGTCAGGCTTGCGTGCCGGAACGGCAGGTGTGAAGCATTTGCATGGTGCAGACGATGCCCACCCGATCAGTGACCTCAACAAGCTGATGCCCACCGGCGGCATGGATCAGCGCGCCGACCTGCGCCAGGACATCCTGCGCCAGACCAACGTCGTCGAGGCGCGGGTGATCCGTGGCGATGCGGTCAAGGCCACCTATGGCGAAGGTTACCCGGACGAGCAGCCGCAGGATGAACTCGATCGCGCCGCCCTGCGCGGCGAAGAGATCGTGCGCATCGAACAGACCGGCCAGGGTCGCCGCCTGACCGTGCTCAAGCCCGTGCGCATCAGCAGCAACCTGCGCGGCATCAACTGCACCCAGTGCCATGCCGTCGCCGAGGGCACGGTGGCCGGGGCGATCCGCATTGGCTACGACCTTGAACCGGTCGACGCCCGCATCGCCCGTCAGGACCTGATCAATCTGGGTGTGAACATCGTCATGTTCAGCCTGGGCTTCTTGCTCTTGGTCTATGTCATGAAGCGGTTCGTTTCACGTCCCATCTGCCGCCTGGCGGAAACCATGAGCGCGGTCGAGAAGTCTTCCGACCTCACCTTGCGCGCTCCCGTGGCCAGTCCGGACGAGATTGGCAACGCGGCGGTGTCGTTCAACGCCATGCTGGGCCGCTTCTCGACCCTGATCGACCAGGTGCGCGCCAGCACACACATGCTTGGCGAGTCGTCCAGCCGTCTGGTGCATGCCTCGTCGCGTTCCGAGGAGGGGGCCGCGCGGCAGTTGTCCGACACCGAGGCGCTGGATGGCGTGCTGCGCAACCTGGTGGATACGGTGGCCGAGGTGGCCGGTCACATGGAAGACGCCGCGCGCGCGGCGCAGGGCGCCAACGGCCAGGCCCGGGACGGCGCACTGGTGGCGACCGAGGCCATGGGTTCGATCAATGCCATGGCCAATCGCCTGCGTGGCGCGGTTGATGTCATCCAGGCGCTCGACAGCGATACCCGCGACATCGGCCGGGTACTCGGTCTGATCCGCGAGATCGCCGAGCAGACCAACCTGCTGGCCCTCAACGCCGCGATCGAGGCGGCCCGCGCCGGCGAGCAGGGGCGTGGCTTCGCCGTGGTCGCCGACGAGGTGCGTACCCTGGCGCAGCGTACCCAGGCCGCCACCGGCGAGATCGAGAGCATCATCGACAAGCTGCGCCAAGCCGCCGGCCAGGCGGTGGATACCATCAACGACGCCGAGCGGCACACCAAGGAAAGCGTGGATTACGTCGAAAACACCGCCATGGCCCTGGCCGAGATTGCCGGGGCGGTGGGCCAGATCAGCGGCATGACGGAGCAGGTCGCCAGCCACGCCCAGCAGCAGAGCCGGGCCGCCAGCGAGATCAGCCAGAGTGTCGGCAACATCAGCCTGGTGGCGCGTGATTCTGTCGCCAGCGCGCAGGACCTGCATGAAGTGACCGCGCAGCTTGCCCGCCTGGCCGGCGAGCTGCGCGCCCAGCTCGATCGCTTCAATACCTGAGGGGGGAGACCTGCCGACCCGCCGAAGGATAAAGGATAGGAAATTCAGCGCGACGAGTGGGACTATCTTCGACTCCTAT
>CAZOZD010000393.1:0-1659 GCA_964584195.1 uncultured Burkholderiales bacterium | reverse complement strand
ATTCCCGCTTCGTGCGCGACGATATCGATCTCGACGTCGCGCGGCGGATAGCCGAAGTCGAGCGCGCCGAAGCGCTGCCGGGTGGACTGCTTGAGGTCCTTGAGCACGCTCTGGTAGCCGGGGTTGTAGGAGATTGCGAGGCAGAAATCGTCCGCCGCCTCGATCAGCTGGCCGAGTTTTTCGATCGGCAGGGTGCGGCGGTCGTCGGCGAGCGGATGGATGACCACCATCGTGTCCTTGCGCGCCTCGACGATCTCGTCGAGATAACAGATGCCGCCCACCCGCACCGCACGGGTGAGCGGCCCGTCCACCCACACCGTCTCGCCGCCCCGCACTAGGAAGCGGCCGACCAGGTCGGACGCGGTGAGGTCGTCGTGACAGGACACGGTGATCAGGGGCCGCTTCAGGCGCCAGGCCATGTGCTCCATGAAGCGGGTCTTGCCGCAACCGGTCGGCCCCTTGAGCAGCACCGGCAGGCGGTTGGCATAAGCCGCCTCGAAGATGGCGATCTCGTTGCCGACCGGCTCGTAGTAGGGCTCGCGCTGGATGAAGTGTTCTTCGGGGCTGAGGGTATGTGCGTGCATGGCCTTGGGCTTGGGAAGCGAGGGGTGTGAGGAACGCCCCTGGTCACCCGTCACTTTGTCACTCTGTCAGTCTTCCTTGCAAGCGCAATTCCCCGGCTGGCCGGGCGGTGCATATTTCAGTTCCTCCAGCGCGTCGCGATTGGCCTCGAATTCGGCGCGGATGGCCTCGGCCTTGGCCTTGAGCCGTTCGATGCGCGCTTCATACGCGCCCTCGCGTTCCGGCACCACCTTGTCCTCGTTGAACAGCACCTGGCGCAGGAATGCATAGCCGAACTCCATCAGCTTCTCGTCGTCGGCGAGCAGCTCGGCCAGGGTCTCCACGGGCAGGTCGTAGGTCTTGTTGAACGACTCGCTGACGATGAATGCGCGGAAGCGGTCGATGTCGTAGCTGACCATGAAGAACAACTGGTTGGAAATCGCCGGCGGCTTGCCGATCGCCGGTCCGGCCGATTTCTTTTTCAGGATGAGCTGGCGCCAGCCACGCCCCTTTTCGTCGTACTCGGTCGCCCCCTGGGCGGCACGGTACTGGTCGATGGTCTGGGTGTCGGGTTCCTGGTGGCCGAAGCAGGTGTCTTCCTTGACCAGGGCGAACGAAAGACGGTCGACGAACTCGTCCGAGCGCCGCACCGCGAGCAATGCGACCGGGTAGTACCGGCAGGCGGTGGGCCGGTCCTCGTACACCGAACAGCCCTCGGGGACCATGAACTGGCAGGCGGTGCCGCCCTCGACGCAACGCAGCTTGACACCCGGGGTGCCGTCCTTGTCGATCTCATAGGGCACGGTGTATTGCTTGAGGAATTCGCCGGAAGACAGCCCGAGCCGGTTCTTCAGGCGGACGATGTCGTAGGGGGTGAGGGTGATGTCGATGTTGCTGCAACAGGCGTTCCAGCATTTCACGCCGCGATGGCAGCGAAACTTGAGCTCGGTGTCGCCATCGAGCATCTTCGGCATGACCGGGCTGTGCTCGAAGGGTGCCTCTTCGGCCAGGTTCTTGAATTGGGCGTCGTAGTCTTGCATGTCTGGGGTCAGGATCAGGGTCAGGGGTCAGAAGTCCGGGCTCAACCATCGACACCGA
>CAZOZD010000392.1:0-1674 GCA_964584195.1 uncultured Burkholderiales bacterium | reverse complement strand
CGCGACCGGCAGCGCCCAGTCGTCGTGGACCGCGTGCAGGTTGGCGATCTGCGCTCCGCGGCGCGCGGCCTGGCGCAGGCGCTGCGCGAGCAGCGGGTGGTCCTTGCGCAGGAACGAGCCGATCACGAACGCGCGGTCGAGCTGCGACAGCGCGGCGATCGTCGTGCCGAGCCAGCGCGCGCGGCCGGCCGGCGCGGCGTTCGCGAAGTCGGCGTGACGCAGCCGGTGGTCGATGCTCTCGCTGCCGAGGCCGCGCACGAGCCTGGCCAGCAGGTGCATCTCCTCGACCGTCGAGGTCGGATGCGCGAGCGCGCCGACACCGAAGTTGGGCTCGGCGGGGAACTCCGCCTTCACGCGCTTCAGGCCGTCGGCAACGTAGTCGAGCGCGGTCTTCCAGTCGACGGCGCGCCACTCGCCGTCCTGCTTGATCATCGGCTGCGTCAGGCGACGCTCGCCATTCAGCGCCTCGTACGAGAAGCGGTCACGGTCGGCGATCCAGCACTCGTTGACCTCCTCGTTCTCGAGCGGCACGACGCGCATCACCTTGTTCGCCTTGACCTGCACGATCAGGTTGGCGCCCACGCTGTCGTGCGGGCTCACGCTCTTGCGGCGCGACAGCTCCCAGGTGCGGGCGCTGTAGCGGAAGGGCTTGCTGGTGAGCGCGCCGACCGGGCAGATGTCGATCATGTTGCCCGACAGCTCGCTGTCGACCGTGCCGCCGCTGATCGTCGTGATCTCGGAGTGCTCGCCGCGGTGGACCATGCCGAGCTCCATCACGCCGGCGATCTCCTGGCCGAAGCGCACGCAGCGCGTGCAGTGGATGCAGCGGCTCATCTCCTCCATCGAGATCAGCGGGCCGACGTCCTTGTGGAAGACGACGCGCTTCTCCTCCTGGTAGCGGCTCGCGCTCTTGCCGTAGCCGACGGCGAGGTCCTGCAGCTGGCACTCGCCGCCCTGGTCGCAGATCGGGCAGTCGAGCGGGTGGTTGATGAGCAGGAACTCCATCACCGACTGCTGGGCCTTCACCGCCTTGTCGCTCTGGGTGCGCACGATCATCCCGTTGGTGACGGGCGTGGCGCAGGCCGGCATCGGCTTGGGCATCTTCTCGATGTCCACCAGGCACATGCGGCAGTTGGCGGCGATCGAGAGTTTCTTGTGGTAGCAGAAGTGCGGGATGTAGGTGCCCGCCTTGTCGGCCGCATGCATGACCATGCTGCCTTCAGGCACCTCGACCTTGCGGCCGTCGAGTTCGATTTCAACCATACGAACAGGCCCTACACGTACTGAGGCACAGCACACTGCTTGTGCGTGATGTGGTGCTCAAACTCAGAGCGGAAATGCTTGATGAAGGCCCGCACTGGCATGGCGGCGGCGTCGCCGAGGGCACAGATGGTGCGGCCCTGGATGTTGTCGGCCACCGAATTCAGCAGGTCGAGGTCTTCCATTCGGCCCTCGCCATGCTCAATGCGGTTGAGCATGCGCCACAGCCAGCCCGTGCCTTCGCGGCAGGGCGTGCACTGGCCACAGCTTTCGTGCATGTAGAAATAGCTCAGGCGCAGCAGGCTCTTGACCATGCAGCGGGTGTCGTCCATCACGATGACTGCGCCGGAGCCCAGCATGGAACCAGCCTTGGCGATGGAGTCGTAGTCCATGTCGGTGGCCATCATCACGTCG
>CAZOZD010000391.1:0-1693 GCA_964584195.1 uncultured Burkholderiales bacterium | reverse complement strand
GCGCCGCTTGACCTCGGCGCCGAATCCCTCGGCGCGGCTGCGTTCGTACATGTCGGTGAGGTCGCCGTATTCGGCGGCGCGGTGGCCATAGCGCACGCCGTCGAAACGCGACAGGTTGCTGGAGGCCTCGGCCGGGGCAAGCACGTAATAGACCGGTACCGACAGGCGCGAGTTGGGCAGGTCGACCTCCACCGTCTCGGCGCCCAGGCGGCGGTATTCGGCGATGGCCTCCATGACCGCCTGTTCCACATCCGCGGCCATGCCGGCGGCGAAGAATTCGCGCGGCAGGCCGATGCGCAACCCCTTGAGCGGCTGGTCGAGCATGCGGGTGTAGTCCTCGGCCTCGCGTTCCAGGCTGGTCGAATCACGCGCGTCGAAGCCGGCCATCACGTTCATGAGCCAGGCGCAATCCTCGGCACTTTGCGCCATCGGCCCGGCCTGGTCGAGGCTGGAGGCGAAGGCGATCATGCCGTAGCGGGAGCACACGCCGTAGGTGGGTTTCAGCCCGCTGATGCCGCACAGTGCAGCCGGCTGGCGGATCGAACCGCCGGTATCGGTGCCGGTGGCGGCCGGCGCGAGGCGCGCCGCCACGGCGGCAGCCGAGCCGCCCGAGGAGCCGCCCGGCACGGCGCGCTCGTCCCAGGGGTTCTTCACCGCGCCGAAGTACGAGGTCTCGTTCGACGAGCCCATGGCGAACTCGTCCATGTTGGTCTTGCCCAGGGCGGGCATGCCGGCCGCCTTGAAACGCTCGATGACGTGGGCGTCGTAGGGGGCGACGAAGTTGGCGAGCATCCTCGATGCGCAGGTGGTGCGCCAGCCTTCGGCACAAAAGATGTCCTTGTGCGCGATGGGCACGCCGGTGAGCGGGCCGGCCCGGCCGGCGGCGCGCAGTGCGTCGGCGGCGCGCGCCTCGGCCAGGGTGCGCTCGCGGTCGAGGCTGATGAATGCGTTCAGGCGCGGATTGAGCGCGTCGATGCGGGCAAGGTAGTGCTGGCAGAGCTCGACGCTGCTGACCTGGCCTTCGGCCAGGCGGGTGGCGAGTTGTTTGAGGCTGTCGTTCATGGGCGGGCGAGGCCCGGGGCGGGAGGCATGTGCCTCCGACGCTCGGGCCGGACTCCTTACTCGATGACTTTGGGTACCAGGTACAGGCCGTTTTCCACCTGCGGCGCCACCGCTTGGTACGCGGCGCGGCGGTCGGATTCGGTCACCTCGTCCAGGCGCAGGCGCTGGTGGACGTCGCGGGCGTGGGCCATGGGGGCGACGCCGGTGGTGTCCACCGCCTGCATGGTGGCGATCAGGTCGAGGATGCCATTGAGCTGGGACTGTACCTGCGCGATCTCATCCTCGCTCACCCGGATGCGTGCCAGGTGTGCGACTCGGGCCACTTCCTGTGTGGATAGGGACATGGGTTCACTGCCTCATGGTCATGGGTGAATTTGGGTGGGCGTCGCACCAGGACGCTGCATTAATCCCCGGTCGGGTAGGTTATCATAGGCGGCTATATTTTCTGACCCGCTGATCACTCGCCCCCCTTCATCATGTTCAATTTGCTTCGCGGTTACTTTTCCACCGATCTTGCCATCGATCTGGGGACCGCCAACACCCTCATCTACGTGCGCGGTCGCGGCATCGTCCTCGACGAGCCCTCGGTGGTGGCCATCCGCCAGGAAGGCCTGACCGGCAAGAAGACCAT
>CAZOZD010000390.1:0-1695 GCA_964584195.1 uncultured Burkholderiales bacterium | reverse complement strand
GCATCGACGGCAAGCCGGGCTGAAACCCTCAAGAGACGGGCCGGGGTAAGGCCAGGATTGGGGTGTGGCGCAAGCCGCTTCATCGACCGCCACGACAACGCCCAGGCGCCCGCTCGGGCGCCACCCTCACCCCGCCCTCTCCCGCAGGGAGAGGGTTTTCCCTCCCTTCCCCCGCCGGGGAAGGGAGGGATGGGGGTGCGGCGCAAGCCGCTTTAGCCGTGTAGCTTCACGAAACGAAAGGCCATCCGGGCGGAATGCTCAACAACCCGGACGGGCGAGCAGCGCCACCACCGCGCCATCGCCGCCATCGACGGGACGGGCGCTGACGAATGCGAGCACCTCGTCGCGCTGCATCAGCCAGTGCCGCACATGCATCTTCAGCACCGGCTCGCGATTGGGCGAACGCAATCCCTTGCCATGGATGATGCGCACGCAACGCACGCCGCGGCGGCGGCATTCATGCAGGAAATCGGCGAACTCGTGCCGGGCCTCGATCTTGGTCAGACCGTGCAGGTCGAGTTCGGCCTGGGTGACCCATTCGCCGCGCCGCAAGCGGCGCAGGATCTGGCGGCTGATGCCGGGCCGGACATAGGCCGCGTCCTCGCCGGTTTCGGTGTCTTCCTGCCAGCGCACCGGGTCCGAAAGAGATTCGCGGATGGCCTCGCGCTCATCGCGCAACAGCGAACGGGGAATGGGCGGCGGCAGTGCAGCAGGATGGAGGTAACGGCCGTGCGGGGTGAGCGGCTCCACCTCGCCCACCGTCTCCCGGAACAGCCGCTGTTCGGACTCCGGCAGCGGCGCCGGAGTCCGTGGTTTGCCCGGCTTCATGACGCCCATTCACGGCGGCAGGGGCTTACTTGCCCAGCTTGTCGAGATAGCGCTCGGCGTCGAGCGCGGCCTGGCAGCCGGCGGCGGCGCTGGTGATGGCCTGCTTGTAGTTCATGTCCTGCACGTCGCCGGCGGCGAACACGCCTTCGATGCTGGTCTGCTGGGCGTTGCCGTGACGGCCGCCCTGGGTGACGATGTAGCCGTGATCGAGTTCGAGCTGGCCGGTGAACAGGTCGGTGTTGGGCTTGTGGCCGATGGCGATGAAGATGCCCGAGAGGGTGATTTCCTTGGTCTCGCCACTCTGCACGTTCTTGAGCCGCATGCCGGTGACGCCGCTGGCGTCGCCCAGCACCTCGTCAAGGACGCTGTTGAGTTCGAGCACGATCTTGCCTTCGTTCACCTTTTCCATGAGGTGATCGACCATGATCTTTTCCGCCTTGAAGGTGTCGCGGCGGTGCACCAGGGTCACCCTGGAGGCGATGTTGGCGAGATAAATGGCCTCCTCCACGGCGGTGTTGCCGCCACCGATCACCGCCACCTCCTGGCCTTTGTAGAAAAAGCCGTCGCAGGTGGCGCAACCGGACACGCCCCGGCCCATGAATTTCTGCTCCGATTCGAGGCCAAGATACATGGCCGATGCACCAGTGGCGATGATCAGCGCGTCGCAGGTGTAGGTGCCGGCGTCGCCGATCAGCGTGAACGGCTTCTCGGTGAGCTTGGCGGTGTGGATCTGGTCGAACACGATCTCGGTGCCGAAACGCTCGGCATGCTTCTGGAAGCGCGCCATCAGGTCCGGCCCCATGACCCCGTCGGCGTCGGCCGGCCAGTTGTCGACCTCGGTGGTGCTCATCAGCTGCCCCCCCTGGG
>CAZOZD010000389.1:0-1706 GCA_964584195.1 uncultured Burkholderiales bacterium | reverse complement strand
CCACATCCTGTTCAGTGCCGCCAGCCTCTGGGAAATCGCCATCAAATGCTCCCTCGGGCGAGAAACCTTCAGTTTCAGGCCGGAGGACATCCAGCAACTGGCGCTGGAGACTGGATTCACCGAGTTACCCGTCCTGTCGAATCATTGCCATAGTGTGGCGGACCTTCCCTGGCACCACCGTGACCCCTTCGACAGAGTGCTCGTATCACAGGCGCAAGCGATACCGGCCTATCTGCTCTCTACCGATGAACTGCTCGCCAGGTATTCGGACCTGGTGAAGGTGGTGGCGCTGAAATAGGGAATGCACCCTGGAAATCGGGGCGTTTCCGCGACGGCCCGCGCCCAGCCAGGGCGGGCCGTACGAAAAAATCCGGTGTCGGCGCGGACGGGACGCTGCTTCGGCGGGAATGCCTGCCGTGCTGCGGCAGTTGAGGTAAATCATGTGGCTCGTGTCTCCCGGACTGGTACGATTGGCCACCGGCGCCCGCCCGGATACCACGAGGAGACTACATCATGCAATGGTTCAGGAATCTTTCGATCAAGGCCAAGCTGATCATGCTGGCGGGGGCGCTGTCCCTGATGCTGGTGGTCACCGGCGGCATGGGTTACTTCGGCGTCAACGCCTCGCGCCAGGCAATCTCGGACATCTACAACCATCACATCATTGCGATCAACGAGCTCAACGAGATCCGCAATGGCCAGTTGCAGGTCCAGCTCGGACTGCTCACCGCCCGCCAGGAAACCGATCCATTCGAGATCCAGGATCACAACGACCGGATCGACAAGCTGATATTCAGCATCGCCACCCGGCTCGACGAATATGCCGGACGCATTGGCGACGACGAGGAGAAGCGCCTGTACGAGGCCTATCTTGCAGCGCGCATGCGCATGGGCGTGGAGGGCATCGTGCCGATGAAGGACATGCTCCTGACTCAGCGCTTCGAGGAGGCCGACCGTCATTTCAGGGATACGCTGGTGCCGTTGTACAAGGCCTCGTCGGACACCCTGGACACCCTCATCAACCATCACATCGGCGCCACAGGAAAGTCCTACCAGGCCATCCATGCCCTTGCCGGCGCCACCGAATGGATTTCCCTGTTCACCACCACGACCGGCCTGCTGCTGTCGCTGGGGCTGAGCCTGGCGGTCAGCCTGGCGGTGACCCGCAACGTGACGCTGTTGCGTGCCGCGGCGCAGCAGGTGGCGCAGGGTGACCTCACCGCGCGCGCCAAGGTGTGCTGCAAGGATGAACTGGGCGATGTCGGTGCCGGTTTCGACCAGATGGTGGCGGAGTTCAGCGCGCTCATCGGTCAGGTCAACGAATCCACCGCCCGGGTCGGCAGCGAGGCGCGCCAGCTCGCGGCCGCCGCCGACCGGGTCAGCGCCGGTTCGCGGGCACAGATCGACCAGGCCAGCGCCGCCGCGGCCTCGGCGGATCAGCTTGATGGCGCGGTGCGCGAGGTGGGCGCGCGCATCGATCAGGTGGTGGAGGCGACCAATCTCGCCGGCCGGCAGGTTGGACATGGCCAGAAGGTGGTCAATGATGCGGTCAGCGGCATCGAGGACGTGGCCCGCACCGTCACCGAGTCGGTGGGTATCATCGCCTCGCTCGGGCAGCGTTCGAACGAGATCGGCCGCATCGTGCTGGTGATCAAGGACATCGCCGACCAGACCAACCTGCTGGCGCTCAACGCCGCCATCGAGGC
>CAZOZD010000388.1:0-1707 GCA_964584195.1 uncultured Burkholderiales bacterium | reverse complement strand
AGCCGTTGAATCAATGGCCTCACGTGGCTAATATTCTTACAAAGTATTACCAAGAGGCATCTATGGAAGCAACAACCGTCACCAGCAAGGGGCAGGTCACCATTCCCCAGGCCGTGCGCCAGCGCATGGGGATTCGTCAAGGCAGCAAGGTCGAGTTCACCCTGGTTGGTGACCATGTCGAGATGCGCGTGCTGCATCCCCCGCAGACCTTGCCCGAAAGTGGATTCGGCATGCTCAAGAGCCAGCGCCAGGCGGTACCCGCGGATTTCGACCCGGCCAGTTTGTTGAAGCCATGATCGGCCTCGATACCAACGTCCTGGCGCGCTACTATGTCCAGGATGAAGGCGATGCGGAGGCGGTACGCCAGCACGAGGCAGCACGCCGCATGCTCGAATCGGGCTTGCCGCTTAGTGTATGCAAGACGGTGCTGCTAGAGCTGGAATGGGTCATGCGCGGCTACTATGGCTTTTCGGTGACGGAGGTCGTTCGCGTTATGCGGCATTTGCTGTCCATGCCCCAGGTGGAGATCGAAGACCGGGATACGGTGGAACAGGCGCTTTTTCATGCCGAAGGGGGGCTGGAGTTTGCCGATGCGCTGCACCTTGCCAGCTACCGCGCATGTTCGCGCATGGCCTCGTTCGACGACCGGAAATTCGCCCGACGCGTACAGCGCATGAATCTTGCCCCCAAGGTGGTCATCCCCGAATAGTGGGCCTCGAAACACCCCAGATTCGTCATTCCGGCGAATGCCGGAATCCAGAAAGCATCTGGACACCGGCGTTCGCCGGTGTGACGGGTTTTTCGAGAAGCCCAATAGTCGTTGTGATTCAGGCGACAGGCAGCGGCATGAGTTCGCAGCCGCTCACGTCGCAGGATAGGTAGCCACCGCGTTCGGTCGCATCCCAGTCGGGCAGCACCCAGCGCTCGCAGGTCTGGCCCTCGATGTCGAGGGCGTGCCAGCCGGGGCGATGGGTGTGGCCGTGGATCAAGCGGGTGCAGGCGTGTTCGCGCAGGGTTTCGATCACCGTGTCCGCGTTCACGTCCATGATGGCGTAGGTCTTGGCGTCCTTGGCCTGTTCGCTTTCCATGCGCATCTGGCGGGCGATCTGCCGCCGTTCGGCGAGCGGGCGGGCGAGCATGGCGGCCTGCCAGGCCGGATTGCGCATCTGCGCGCGCAGGGCCTGGTAGGCGTGGTCGTCGCTACACAGGCTGTCGCCGTGCATGAGCAGGGTGGGGCACCCGAACAGGTCGATCCGGGTGGGGTCGGCGATGCATTCGGCGCCGCTGGCGCGACAGAATGCCTGGCCGAGCAGGAAGTCACGGTTGCCGTGCAGGAGTCGAACGGGAACCCCGGCCTGGACGAGGCCGAGCATTGCATCGGTGACTTCCCGGTGCAAGGGGGTATCGAGGTCGTCGTCGCCGATCCAGGCTTCGAATAAATCGCCGAGAATGTACAGTGCGGCGGCGGACGCCGCGACCTGGTCGATGAAGCGGATGAAGCGGGTCGTGAGGACCGGGAGTTCGGGGGACAGATGCAGGTCCGCGATGAACAGGACCGGCTTTGGGTCAACCTTCAACCAGCTCCGCCCGTTCGATGATCACGTCTTCCCGGGGCACGTCCTGGTGGCCGTTGCGCATGCCGGTGTCGACCTTCTTGATGCGGTCGACCACGTCCTGGCCCTGGGTCACACGGCCGAACACGCAATA
>CAZOZD010000387.1:0-1718 GCA_964584195.1 uncultured Burkholderiales bacterium | reverse complement strand
CGCCGGGCGTGCCATCGTGGTCAGCCACGCCGCCGTGCGCAACCTGGACAAGGCGCGCGCATTCGCTGGCGAGGGCATCGAGCTGACTACCGACCCCGAACTCGTGGTCAATCACCCCGACATCGACATCGTATGCGAGCTGATCGGCGGCATTTCCCCCGCCCGGGAACTGGTCATGCAGGCCATCGCCAACGGCAAGCACGTGGTCACCGCCAACAAGGCGCTGATCGCCAAGCACGGCAACGAGATCTTCGCTGCGGCGCAGAAAAAGGGCGTCATGGTGGCATTCGAGGCCGCGGTGGCCGGCGGCATTCCAATCATCAAGGCCCTGCGCGAGGGACTGTCCGCCAACCGCATCCAGTGGCTGGCCGGCATCATCAATGGCACCACCAACTTCATCCTCTCCGAGATGCGCGACAAGGGCCTGGCCTTCGCCGACGTGCTGGCCGAGGCGCAGCGCCTGGGCTATGCCGAGGCCGACCCCACCTTCGACATCGAAGGCATCGACGCCGCCCACAAGGCGGCCATCATGTCCGCCATCGCATTCGGCGTGCCCATGCAGTTCGACGCCGCGCACATCGAGGGCATCTCCAGACTGGAGGCCATCGACATCCGCTATGCCGAGGAGCTGGGCTACCGCATCAAGCTCCTCGGCATCTCCAAGCGCCGCGAAAACGGTGTCGAGCTGCGCGTGCACCCCACCCTGGTGCCGGCCAAACGCCTGATCGCCAATGTCGAGGGCGCCATGAACGCCGTCCTGGTCTGGGGCGACGCCGTCGGCGCCACCCTGTACTACGGCAAGGGCGCCGGCGCCGAGCCCACCGCCAGCGCGGTGATCGCGGATCTCGTCGACGTCACCCGGCTCGCCACCGCCGACCCGCACCACCGTGTGCCGCACCTCGCATTCCAGCCCGACCAGCTCACCGACCTCAAGGTGCTGCCCATGGACGAGGTGGAAACCGCCTACTACCTGCGCATGTCCGCCCAGGACAAGCCCGGGGTACTGGCCGACATCACCCGCATCCTCGCCGACCTGGAAATCTCCATCGACGCCATGATGCAGAAAGAGCCGGACGAGGGCGAAGCGCGCGCGGATATCGTCATCCTCACCCATGTCGCCCGCGAAAAGGCGGTCAACGCGGCCATCGCCCAGATCGAGGCCTTGCCCGCCATCACCGGCCGGGTCACCCGCCTGCGCATGGAAGAGCTGAACGGCTGAGTTTCCTGCCGCCCTGCCGCCGCATCCTGCTGCAAGGCGGGGGATCAGCGCATCAAGGACCGATTCATGAAATACATCTCCACCCGCGGACAATCCCCCGCGCTCACTTTCTCCCGGATCCTGCTCGGCGGACTCGCTCCGGACGGCGGCCTGTACATGCCCGAGTCCTACCCCGCATTCACCGCCGCCGAACTCGAATTCATGCGCGGCATGGACTACCGCCAGCTCGCATTCGAGATCCTGTCACGGCTCGCCGACGACATCGACCCGGACGACCTGCGCGACATCGTCGCGCGGACCTACACCGCCGAGGTCTATGGTCACGGCCGGGCAGACTCCGATTTCAGCCAGATCACCCCGCTGCGCCGCCTGGAAGACGGCCTGTACCTCCTGGAACTGTCCAACGGCCCGACCCTGGCCTTCAAGGACATGGCCATGCAGCTGCTCGGCAACCTGTTCGAGTACGCCCTGGACAAGGCGGGGCGGGATATCAACATCC
>CAZOZD010000386.1:0-1727 GCA_964584195.1 uncultured Burkholderiales bacterium | reverse complement strand
GCGCTTCCCCTTCGACCAGGGCGGCGGCACCTTCAACATCGCCATCAACATGGTGAACGGCGTGCTCAGGTACGCGCCGGATTGGCCGCTGATCCGCAACATCCACGGCAAACTGCGCTTCCACGACAAGGCCATGACCCTGGAGGCGAACTCCGGCAGCATCCTGGCCACCCGCATCGGCGCGGTGAAGGTGGTGATTCCCGACCTGATGCACACCTGGGACGAGGTCGTGCTGGTGGACGGCCAGGTCCAGGGCGACACCCAGTCCTTCCTCGATTTCATCCGGCAGTCGCCGGTGCACGACTATACCGATGGCTTCACCGCGCCGTTCAAGGCGCACGGCCGGGGTGAGCTGTCCCTGCGCCTGCGCCTGCCGGTGCGCAGGCTGGAGGCCACCACCGTCAGCGGCAGCTTCGGCATGCAGGACAACCGGCTGGAACCCGGCGGTGGCCTGCCACTCATCGAGGCGATCACCGGCAGCGTGCAGTTCACCGACAAGGACATGCGGGCCAAGGACGTGCGCGCCCAGGTCGCGGGCATGCCGGCCCTGGTGGACCTCAGCAGCGGCGGCGCGCCGGGCCAGACGAGCGGGGTGCGCATCGGCGCGCGCGGGCGCATCGGCGCCGACCTGCTCAAACCCGAAATGCCCGATGTCCTGGCCGAGCGGCTGAGCGGCGCCACCGACTGGCGCGCGGATATCGGCCTGAATGCCGACGGCCGCATGGAACTTGCCGTCACCTCCGATCTGAGCGGCCTGCGCATCAACCTGCCGGCGCCCCTGGGCAAGAATGCCGCCGACGTCATTCCCCTGCGCATGACCCGGCGGCCCGAGGACAGCACCCGCTCCAGCCTGCATGTCCGCTATGGTGATCAGGTGGCGGTGCGCGCTGAACTGGTGCGCGACGCGCCCGCGAAGATGCAGGTGCGGCTGGGCCCCGGCGATGCGCCTGCCCCGACCGACCCGGGCCTGTGGATCAGCGGCAACCTGCGCTTCATCGACCTCGATGCCTGGCTCGCCCTGCGGCTGCACGAGGGCGCCGAGCGGCAGGGCGGCGCGGATCCTCCCCTGCGCGGTGCCCAGGTCACCTTCAACGAAGCGCGCGTGCTCGGCCGCCGCCTGCACGACACCAGCGTGCGTCTGCGCCCTTCCGGAAACGGCTGGCAGGTGAACCTGGCCGGCCGCGAGGTGGTGGGCGAGATCACCACCGTGCCGGAAGACGGCAAGACCCGTGTGCTGGCGAATTTCAAGCGCCTCACCCTGCCCGACGCGGAACCGGGCGCCACCGCGGACGCCGTCGCCACCGACACCACGCTCGGCGCCCTCGATCTGGTGGTCGGCAAGCTCGGCTGGAAAGGGCAGGAACTGTCCGACCTGCGCCTGCGCATGGCGCCCGCGCGCGGCGGTTACCAGGTGGAACATTTCCATGTGGCGATGCCGGAAAGCCGCCTGGAAGGCAAGGGCGTGCTGGCCGAGCATCCGCGCCAGACCACGCGCATGGACCTGAAACTGGACACCGGCAGCCTCGGCAAGATGCTCGGCAACCTGGGCAAGCCGGGCCTGGTCAAGGACGGCCCCATGCAGGTCAGCGGCCAGCTCGGCTGGACCGGCGGCCTGGAGGACTTCAGCCTGGCCACGCTGTTCGGCGACCTCGACGTGAAGGTCCGCCAGGGCCAGTTCCTCAAGGCCGATCCCGGCGCCGCCAAGCTTCTCGGCATCCTCAGCCTGC
>CAZOZD010000385.1:0-1733 GCA_964584195.1 uncultured Burkholderiales bacterium | reverse complement strand
ATGCCTGCGCCCAGACGGGCGCGAAGGGCACTTCCGGCAAGCCCCGCGTCGTCGTGATCGGCGGCGGCTTCGGCGGCGCCACCGCCGCCAAATACCTCAAGCTGGGCGCGCCCGGCATGGAGGTCACCCTGATCGAGCGGGACCGGGTATTCACCTCCTGCCCCCTGTCGAACGAAGTGATTTCCGGGGAGTACCCCATCACCAAGCTGCAAACCGGCTACGACGGACTGATCAAGCGCGGCATCAACGTCGTGTTCGACGATGCCACCGCGATCGACCCGGACAAGAAGACGGTCCGTCTCAAGAGCGGCAAGACCCTGAATTACGACGCGCTTGTCCTGTCTCCGGGCATCGACTTCAACTTCGCCGCCATCAACGGCCTCAGCGAGGCGGTCGCCAACAACGAGATGCCGCACGCCTACAAGGCCGGCCCGCAGACCCTGCTGCTGCACAAGCAGCTGGCCAGCATGAAGGACGGCGACACATTCATCATCACGGTTCCGCCCGGCCCCTTCCGCTGCCCGCCCGGTCCATACGAGCGCGCCTCGCAGGTCGCCTACTACTTCAAGCACAAGGGCATGAACAAGAGCAAGGTGCTGATCCTCGACGCCAACGACTCGTTCTCCAAGAAGGGGCTGTTCGAGCAGGCCTGGAAGGCGCAATACCCGGGCATGATCGAATGGGTTCCCGGCGCGTCCGGAGGCAAGGTGGTGAAGGTGGATCCGAAGAACATGACCGCCCATACCGACTTCGACAAGTTCAAGGGGGCCGTGGTGAACGTGATCCCGCCCCACCACGCCGGCCACATCGCCAGGAACACCGGCCTGACCAACGACCGCGGCTGGTGCACGGTGAACATGCTGACCATGGAGTCGACCGTGCGACCCGACATCTGGGTGGTCGGCGACTCCTGCGTGCATGGCGACCTGCCGGTGTACGGCGCACCAAAATCGGCGCACATGGCGAACACACAGGCCAAGGTGGCGGCAGCGGCGATCATCGCCAAGCTCAACGGACTGCCCATGCCGGAGCCGTATTTCGTCAACACCTGCTACAGCGTGACCCAGCCCGGCTACGGGTTCTCGGTGGTGCACATCTACCGCGTCGTCGACGGCAAGCTGGTCTATGCCACCGATGCCGGCGGCGTATCCCCGGTCGATGCCCCGGCCATCCAGCGCAAGCTGGAAGCCGAGTACCAGGTCGGCTGGTTCAAGAACATCATGGCCGACGCATTCGCGTAAACCGGCCGGAAGCATCATTCACCGCAAGTCAGAAAGGGGGATCATGAATCGAACCAGCCATCCAAGCCAGTAAACCTGACCGAAGCGACGGCCCTGGCGCTGCCGGGCCATCCACCCGTTCATAGAGGAGATACACAAATGAAACTCAGGACCCTGTTAGGTCGCGCCACGCTAGGGCTCGCCACGGCGCTGTTCGCGCTGGGCGCGCACGCGGCCGTCGACGTCCCGCGGCCGCAGATGCCGCCGCCGCCGCCCGCCAAGGCGCCCCCGCTGCAACCCGTGGATGGCAAGAAGTGCTATTCCTGCCACGAGGACATCGAGGATTTCCATACCAAGGGCCGCCATGCCACGGTCAACTGCGTGCATTGTCACGACAATGCCGCGGAGCACCTGAAACTGGCCAAGGGCAAGAACTGGGGCGTGCGTCCCAACACCATCAAGGACCACCGCGCCTGCGCCACCTGTCACGCGGATCAATACAACTCCTTCGTG
>CAZOZD010000384.1:0-1733 GCA_964584195.1 uncultured Burkholderiales bacterium | reverse complement strand
TCCAGCCAGGGGGGCAGGAAGATCGCCCGGGCCATCCGGGAAGTTCTCGACACGGATTCAGCCGAGTGGAGGGGGCGCTAGAACACGGCCGCCGGTCCTTATCCCACCCTGCCCGTAAACAAGGTATCGCTGCGCATCGTGCTGCTTACAGGCCAGGATGGCGTGCATTACCGTCAGGGATTGCTCTGCGAGGACCATCAAACGCTCTGAAGCCACGTCTGCACGCTATGTCCGACGCATCGGGCGGATCGTGATCGAGCTATCCAGCAGCTTGGAGGTCTCCTTACGCCACCATGCAGCACAGGGCTTGCAGAACGCTCGTCCCGCTGAACCTCCCCCTGGATTTATCCATGGGGAGGTTCAGACATTCCGGGCGCTGGGCGCGATCCTGACCAAGTCGAGGGGCGTCGTCGCCCTGCGCGACCTCATGCCAGGTCCAGGGCTGGAAGCGCTCTATCTGCCGTCCGAGCGCGACGCCAGCGCGGAGCAGGCCAGCGTGCCCGGCGCGATCCACCAGGCGGCGCGCACCGCCATCGGCCGCGCCCTGCGTGCCGAGTTCATCGCCACCCGGCGCGACATGGCAGAGACCGAGTCCGACGACGGTGCGCGGCTGATCGTTCACGCCATCGAGGTGCGCGCGCTGGAGATGGCTGCGGCAAAGGTCGACCCGGATGCTTGAGTGGTGAGTATGCAGGTATATATACCTGGCACAGCGGCTCGCGCAATGGCCGCAAGTATGGTAAGGTAATACCTTGAGATACTTTGATGGAGGCCGCCATGACCGCTGCTGCCGTTCGCCCCGTGTCGATCAAGATCGACGAAGAAATCAAGGCCCGCGTGAAGCGCCTGGCTGACGCGCGCCATCGCACGTCGCACTGGCTAATGCGCGAGGCGATCACCCAGTACGTTGACCGCGAGGAAAAGCGCGAGGCCTTCCGCCAGGACACGCTCAAGGCCTGGGAAGAGTACCGCACCACAGGACTGCATGTGACCGCTGATGAGGCCGATGCTTGGCTTGCCCAGCTCGAACAGGGCAACGACATCGAACCTCCGGCATGTCACGTCTGATCTGGTCGCAACCGGCGCTGCTCGATGTGCAGCGCCTCTATCGCTTCCTCGCGCCCAAGAATCTCGACGCCGCCAAGCGCGCGGTGAAGGCCATTCGTCAAGGCGTGAAGGTGCTGGGACAACAGCCTGGCGTTGGCCGCCCAATCGAGGACATGCCCGACGAGTTCCGCGAGTGGATCATCGACTTTGGCGATAGCGGCTACGTGGCCCGCTACCGCATTGATTCGGATGCCGTCACGATCCTCGCTGTGCGGCACCAGAAAGAGGTGGGCTACTGATGGGGACGCGTTTCGGCCGTCGCGCTGCGGATGGCACCTTCGAGTACCACGACAGCATAGAGTCGCTTGTCGCCGCCGAGCGCCGTGACAGCAGGCCGAGGTGCTGGAGAGCTGCACGCTCATCGTCTGCCCGGCCAACGACGTGGCCCGGTCGGTGCATGACCGGATGCCGGCGATCCTGGGGCAGGCGGACTGGGCGCGCTGGCTCGACCCCGCCACCCCGCCCCAGGCGGCCAAGGGCCTGCTTGCCCCCTGCCCGGACGAGTGGCTGGCCGCCTACCCGGTGAGCCGCGCCGTGAGCTTCGCCCGGAACGAGGGGCCGGAGCTCATCGCGGCGGTGGCGCTGGCCAGCACATGAACTGGCTTGTGGGCGTCTCTTGCCGCCTC
>CAZOZD010000383.1:0-1745 GCA_964584195.1 uncultured Burkholderiales bacterium | reverse complement strand
TACGCCACCAGCGTTTCTTCAGCCTGGACGAGCTCAACCGGGCCATCGCCGAACTCATGGTGCGGCTCAACAGCCGGCCCTTCAAGAAGTTGCCGGGCTGCCGCCAGTCCGCCTTCGCCGAACTGGATCGGCCCGCCCTGCGGCCATTGCCGGCGACGCGCTACGAGTTCGCCGAATGGAAGGTGGCGCGGGTCGGCATCGACTACCACGTCGAGGTCGTCGGCCATTACTACTCGGTGCCCTACCGCTTCGCCCGGGAGAAGGTTGATGTCCGCCTGACGGCCAGCCTCGTCGAGCTGTTCCATCGCGGCGCCCGAATCGCCAGCCATGCGCGCTGCGACACCCGAGGCCGCCACTCCACCCTGGATGCCCACATGGCGCCGGCCCACTTGGCCGTCCAGGGCTGGAACGCGCCGCGTCTATTGCACTGGGCAGGGCGCATCGGCCCGCACGTCCAGGCGGTGGCGGAACACGTCCTGAACCAGCGCCGGCACCCGCAGCAGGGCTACCGCGCCTGCCTGGGCATCCTGCGCCTGGGGACCGCCTTCGGCGACGACCGCCTGGAAGCAGCCTGCGAACGGGCGCTGGCCATCGGCGCCCCGTCCTACCGCAGCATCCAATCGATCCTGAAGCACGGCCTGGACCAGAAGCGGGCGAGCGCCCCGGCCCAGGCCCATCTCCCCCTGGACCACGCCAATGTGCGTGGCCCCGATTACTACCACTGAAGGAGTTGCCTCATGCTGAACCACCCCACCGTCGACAAACTCCACCAACTGCGCCTCACCGGCATGGCCCGCGCCCTGGCGCTGCAAGCACAGAACCCGGAGGCCGGCCGCTTGTCGTTCGAGGAGCGCCTCGGGCTGCTGGTCGACAGCGAAGCCGCCGAGCGCGAGTCACGCCAGAACGCGGCGCGCCTGAAACGGGCCAAGCTGAAACAGGCCGCCACCCCGGAGGATGTCGATTACCGGCATCCGCGCGGCCTCGACCGGGCGCTGTTCGCCCGCCTGATGACCGGCCGCTGGGTGAGTGCGCACCAGAACGTCCTGATCTGCGGCCCGACCGGTGTGGGCAAGACCTTCCTCGCTTGCGCCCTGGCCAATCAGGCATGCCGCCAGGGCCATTCCGTGCTTTATGTGCGCCTGCCGCGGCTGTTGCCGGCACTGGCCATCGGCCGTGGCGACGGCAGCTATGCCAAGTCGCTGGCGCAGTTGGCGAAGACCGAGGTCCTGGTCATCGACGACTGGGCGCTCGCCCCCCTGACCGACGAGGGGCGCCGGGATTTGCTGGAAATATTCGATGACCGCCACGGGACGCGCTCAACCCTCATCACCAGCCAGTTGCCGGTGAGGCATTGGCATGACTCGATCGGCGACCCGACCCTGGCCGATGCCATCCTCGACCGCCTGATTCATCAGGCACACACCCTTGACCTCGACGGCGAATCCTTGCGCAAGAAGGGAAAGCCCGAATGAGCGTCGTGCCCGGTTCGACGAGTTACCCACCGCCGCCCGCCAGCCAGCCTGCGAGTGAGCGCGCGTCTGGCGGGCGGCCGTGGATAACTCTGCGGCGCGCCCCGGCCTGCCGCCAAAAAAAAGCCCCCCTCGGCGCCCTGAAAACTTGATCCCGAGGCAACCCTCAGAGTAAAAACCCAACCCCCGCGTCGCTGCGCTCCGACTGTCCAGCTTCACGTGGAATCACTGTCCAGCTTGCCGTGGAATGGGTGTCCAGGTTGCGTGGAATACGCA
>CAZOZD010000382.1:0-1749 GCA_964584195.1 uncultured Burkholderiales bacterium | reverse complement strand
GCCGACATCATCCTGCTGGTCGACGACGGCCGGGGGCAACACCTCGATCGTCTGCGCCGTTGCAAGGTGGTGGGCGGACACGGCTGGATTCCGGTGCTTTTCGTCGCCTCCGGCGTCGAGGAAACGACTCTGCTGGCGGCCCTGGAAGCGGGTGCCGACGATTGCCTGGTCAAGCCGTTCAACCCGGCCATGCTCCAGGCCAAGCTGGTTTCACTCGCGCGCGCACTGGCCTTCCAGCGCGACCTCGATGACCTGCGCCGGCGGAGCGATGCCATCGCCGAAAACATCGTCGACGGTGTCGTGGTGATCAACGAAGACGGGTTCATCCAGTCCTGCAACAGCGCGACCCTGCGCATTTTCGGCTTTACCCGCGAGGAACTGGTCGGCCAGAGCGTCGACCAGCTCATGCCGGAGCCCTATCGCAGCGCCCACCAGGGCTACATCCGCGCCTATGTCGACGGTCGCCCCGCGCGCATCATCGGGGTGGGGCAACGCCAGCTGCTGGGGCAGCGCCGGGATGGCGAGATATTCCCTCTCGAACTGGGAGTGAGCGAGACCCATCTCGATGGCCAGCGCTATTTCCTGGGCATCGTGCGCGACGTCAGCGCCCGCGTGGAGGCCGAGGCGCGCCTGCGCGAGAACGCCCGCCGCCTGCAGGAATACCACGATGCCCAGGAGGAAGAAAACGCCCTCGGTCGCGACATCATCCGCCGCCAGATGCGTCTGGACGCCATCGACGACCCGCGCATCCATGCCTGGCTCAACCCCGCCACCGCATTCAGCGGCGACATGCTGTGCGTCAACCGCGGTCCGGATGACGCGCTCTACGCCCTGCTTGCCGACGCCACCGGCCACGGCCTCGCTGCGGCAATCACCGGCCTGCCCCTGCTCACCCTGTTCCACCGCATGGCCCGGCGTGGCGAACCGCTGTCCAGGATGGTGGCCGAGATCAACAACGAGCTGTTCGCCACCCTGCCCACCGGCCGTTTCGTCGCCGCCACGCTGCTACGCATCGACCGCCAGCGGGGCCGGGTGGAGTTGTGGCCGGGCGGCATGCCGGATGCGCTCCTGCTCGATGCGGGTGGCACGGTGGCGGCCCGCCTGCGCTCGCGTGAACTGCCCTTGGGCGTGGTCGGCATCCAGGAATCCGGGGTGGCGACGCACGAGTTCCATATCCGGCCCGGCCAGCAGATCGTGCTTCACAGCGACGGACTCACCGAAGCACGCGACCGCACCGGCCAGTCGTTCGGAGTCGAACGCCTGGAGGCCACCCTCTGCCAGGCCCCCGCGGATGGCCGCATGCAGGCGATTCAAAAAGCCTTCTTCGATTTCATGCAAGGCAACGACGCCGAAGACGACATCTCGCTGCTGCTGATCGATTGCGCCCCGCAAGACACCCCAGCCTCCAGCGGCGCGGCCCAGGGGCCTGCCGGACTTGAGCGATCGTAGCGAGCCGAGTAGGAGAGCGAGAGCCACTACAGTTTGTGGACCCGAATGGCGCAATCTCGTATTGCCCCCGAAAACCTCGGTTGAACTGCGAAAATACGGCGTACCGCCAGTATCCACGCGGGTTCCCTTACCCATCTATTGGCTATATTTCACATTCATCCCAGATTGTCCATTGAGAATTTTTCACCCCTTCCCCCCATTGGGGGAAGGTTGGGATGGGGGTGCGGCGAAAGCCGCTCATCGTACGAGCGCTGCATTTATGCCCCGCATGGGGTATTTATGCCCCGCATGGGGTACCCC
>CAZOZD010000381.1:0-1752 GCA_964584195.1 uncultured Burkholderiales bacterium | reverse complement strand
CATGGCCTCATTCTCTCAAGAGTCGAAGCCTCCTCAAAACCCGGGGCGGTTCAGCCTCGGTGCCGAAGCGGCGATAAAATTCGATCAGGGACATGCCTTTCTGGAACTGGATCGCATTGATGGCCATGGTGAAATCCTCCGCTGTAAACACGGTCAGAATCTCACCTGCCGGGGCTCAGGACTTGACTCCTGGCTGAGCCATGTCGATAATCGGGTAAATGAATCAAGCGCCGATTTGACCCACACCAGCTTGCAGGGCGCTCAATAAATTCTGGCTAAAGCGGAGAGAAGCCCGTTCTAGCCACAAGCTGAACGGGCTTTGCTTTTGGTGCTTCGGCACCGCCGCCGATTTGAGCGACAGCTTGCGGGCGGCTAACAAGTGCAGCTAAAGCGGCGGCCTCCTGTGGAGACCGTTAGGTCGCGCTTCACAGGAGTTCGAAATGACGAAGAAATTCGATTTCGCCCGGGAAATCACGCAGGTCCTCCGGGCCCTGGGCGCCCGCGAGGGTCGCAGCTACGCCTGGCAGCTCGACACCCGCGCCGGACAGCTGGATATCCATCCCTTTGAAGACTGGGTCGCCTGCCGTTTCGACGATGTCGAGCGGGCCAGGCGCGAGGTCTCGCATGGCCAGCTCAACTGCTACTCCGGCAAGTGGAACTGGCACTTCGTCCAGCCAAACGCAAACGATGTCGAGTACTTCAGAAGGCAGCTCGAGGTCATCCTGACGCAAAGGAATGTGCCATGAGCCCGCGCATTCCACCTCAGACGGAGTTCCAGAGCGTCATTCGGCCCACGCCGACCCCGATCAGGGTGCCCGCCCTGTTGCACGCCCTGCGCCACCTCGGCCCGGATGCAAAGCGTCTGGAAGCGGTCTGCGCGGCGATCTGGGCAGCGACACTGACAGCCTTCGAGACCCCGATCACGGTCCATACCGAAGGCCCCTTTCGACTGGTCACGGTATTGGGCGTGTTGCGTTACCGCATCCACCTGCACACCGGCGAGATCGTCACCGAGGACATCGATTTTGCCGGCGGGCAGGCAGAATTCAAACCGGTCAATTGCACGTTCTCGGTCGACCCGCCTCTCGAACCGGAGGGCGACTGGGCGAACATGCTGTTGTGGGCCTGGAAGGCGCCCCTGCTCGAGTGCGTCTGCGGTGACGAAGCGCGTCATTTCGAACTGGTTCCGATCCTTGCCGAACATCTGCGTCGCGCCGTCTTGCGCAGCGTCTGGTGGCGGCGCCTTCAGCGTGCCGTACGCGAGGCCCTGGGGCTGGATGCCGAGGTCATCGGCTGGGCCTGGAAGGGCCGGCATGCCACCGCGCAGTGGTGCGTCACCAACCAGCGCTACCACCGCACCCTGAAACACCATGCGATCTACGCGCAACTCGAGCGGGAGAACCCGCAGCTCATCTGGCTGTTCAACCTCGCCCTGAACGAGGGAAAAGCGCTTCCGGCCGGGGATCCGGTGGCTGGATTGCGCAGGCACGTGCTCCGCTTGCATGAGGCCACCCCGGCCGGCTGGCGCCTGCTTGCTCGAGCGAAGGAGCAAGACTTCCGCAACGTCCTCGACTGGACGGGACCGGAGGGGGACATCCGTGGCCGCTGGGGTGAACTCGGTGCCTGTCTTCGCCTGCAACTGCACCTGAACCGGAAACGCCCCGTCTCCCGCCAGGTCGTGCGCGCCTTGTTCCAGCACGACACCCTGGAAATCGATCCGTCACAAGGAACGGCCACCTTCCGCAACACGCC
>CAZOZD010000380.1:0-1757 GCA_964584195.1 uncultured Burkholderiales bacterium | reverse complement strand
GGCCGCCAGGGCCCGCGTAGGCACGCAGGGCCGCCGAATGGACAATCTGGGTTCATGCACGTTCCCGCAGGATCCCACGCCGAACGCCGCCAGCGCCTCGAAGCGCGGCTGCTCGCCGCGCAGGCGCTGTGGCGGCCGCAGCCATTCAAGCAGGAAACCCCGGCCTGGGCCGCACGCCATGCGGCTTTTGCCGAGCGTCTGATGCGGCTGGAGGAGGGCGAGGTCGAACGCATCGAGGCCGATCCTGCCGCATTGATCGGACTGGTTTCCGGACCCTGGCCCGAGCTGGCCGGGCTGGCCGCCTGCATCGACCTGCCGGTACTGGACGCGATCGAGCCTGACGGGATTGCGGCGCATCATGTGCGGGACATTCCCGGCCGCAAGCATGGCCAGATCCGCCATTTCATCGCCGCCGTCGGCTCGCCGCGCGCGCCGCTGCTGGAGTGGTGCGCCGGCAAGGGGCATCTCGGTCGTGCCCTGGCGCATCGGCATGGTCTCGGCGTGGTCAGCCTGGAGATCGATGCCGGCCTGTGCCGCAGCGGTGCCCGGCTGGCAGAACGCAACCGGATCGGTGCACTGCAACACTTCGTTGCTGCCGATGCACTGGCGCCGGATTCGGGGCGATGGTGCCAGGGACGGCACGCCATTGCCCTGCACGCCTGTGGCGAACTGCATCGCCAGCTCATCCGCCAGGTGGTCGAGGCCGATGGCCCCGCGCTCGATCTTGCACCCTGCTGTTATTACCGCGGCGTGGATTCGGCTTACGTTCCGTTCCTGCCCAGCGCCCTGAAACTCACACCGGACGATCTTCGCCTGGCAGTCACCCAGACCGCTACCGCCTCCAGCGCGCAACGGCGCCAGTCGCATCGGGCCCAGGCCTGGAAGCTGGCCTGGGTCAGCCTGGCCGCCGCCTTGCGCGGCACGCCGGCATGGCAACCGTTCAGGCCCATTCCGGAGAGCTGGTACGCGCAGGGATTCGCCGCCTTTATCGCCCGGCTCGCCGAGCGTGAAGGGCTGATCCTGCCAGCCGCGCTCGACCTCGCCGCAAGCGAGGCGGAAGGCTGGCGACGGGCGGCGCGCATGCGCCGCCTCGGTCTGGTCCGGCATGCCTTCCGGCGACCGCTCGAACTCTGGCTGGCACACGACATGGCGGCCTATCTGGAAAGCCGCGGCTATCGCGCCGAACTCACCGAGTTCTGCCCGGCTGCACTGACGCCGCGCAACCTGCTCATCTCGGCGCGCAGGGTGCGCTGAGTATTGGCTCTTGGTGAAATCGAGTCGGTAATGCTGTTCACGCGGCCAGCCGGCGGAAGATTGAAAATCCGCAGGCGCTTGCATTCCGGGTTCCTTCCCCCAGAGGGGAAGGTTGGGATGGGGTACGGCGCAAGCCGCTTCAGCGGCCGCTGCGACAAGGCCAAGGCGCCCTTTGGGCGCCACCCCCACCCTGGCCCTTCCCCAGTGGGGGACGGGAATTTCATTACGGGCGACGGCTATGGCCGGACTGGCCATGCGGACATCAGTCCCTGCAGCCAGTGACCCCCTCGATTTCATAAGGAGCCTGAATTTTGTTGTCCGGATGGCTTGCCTTGTAGCCGTCAGCCTGTATAATGCGGGCCTTCCTGACGTCCAGTCAGGGCCGACGCGGAGTGGTAGTTCAGTCGGTTAGAATACCGGCCTGTCACGCCGGGGGTCGCGGGTTCGAGTCCCGTCCACTCCGCCAGAACACGAAAAACCCGCACCCCAAAAGGCTTGCGGGT
>CAZOZD010000379.1:0-1771 GCA_964584195.1 uncultured Burkholderiales bacterium | reverse complement strand
GGGTTATGAGCCCGACGAGCTGCCAGACTGCTCCACCCCGCGTTTGAGAGAAGCGAGACTATACATTCCCCGCTTCCTGGCGTCAACTCCCTTCCCATTCACTTTCAAAATAGACAGCCTCGACTAGGATGGGAAGCCCAGCCTCTCAGGACCTCCGCCATGTCTTTCAACTTCGCCCTCGCCCGCTTGCCGCGCATCGAATTCGGCAGTGGCCGCATGGCTATGCTTCCGGATCTGGTGGCCGCTCATGGCCGCCGGGTACTCATCGTCACCGGGGCCCGCTCCTTCGTTGCCGGTCCCCATTGGCGGGATCTGGAGCAGCAACTCGCGGCGCGAGACATCGCCTGGGAAATGCTCCAGGTTGCCGGAGAACCCTCGCCGGACCTGGTGGATGCATGTGTGCGGGAGAAACGGGGCAGCGCGTTCTCCTGTGTCCTGGGAATCGGCGGCGGTAGCGCACTGGACGCGGCCAAGGCAATTGCCGGCCTGCTGCGGCCGGGCAACTCGGTGATGGAGCATCTCGAAGGCGTGGGGCCGGAACTGCCGTATCGGGGTCCGGCCACCCCCTTCATTGCCGTCCCCACCACGGCGGGCACGGGATCGGAAGCCACCAAGAATGCGGTGCTCTCCCGGCAGGGCCGGGACGGCTTCAAGAAGTCCTTCCGCGACGAACGACTGGTGGCCGAATACGCGCTCGTCGATCCCGACCTGCTGGCCGACTGTCCGCCGCGGGTTCTGGCCGCGAACGGTATGGACGCTTTCACCCAGCTTCTGGAGTCGTATGTCTCGTCCAGGGCCAACCCCTTCACCGATGCCCTGGCGCTGTCCGGCATGGCAAAGGCTCGGGATGCCCTGCTGCCCTGGTACGAGGGCACGGGCGACGCGGCCGAGCAGCGGAGCGCGATGGCCTATGCCGCCCTGCTTTCCGGCATCACCCTGGCGCAGGTGGGACTGGGCTCGGTGCACGGCCTGGCGGCGCCGCTGGGCGCCTTCTTTCCCATCCCCCACGGCGTGGTCTGCGGCACGCTGGTGGCCGAAGCCAGCCGCATCAATATCGCCGCCCTGGGCGATCGGGCACCCCATCATCCGGCCCTGGCCAAATATGCCGACGCCGGGCGCCTGCTCGCGGGCCGCGCCATGCCCGACGCGGAAGCCCGTGCGGCCCTGGTGGAAACCCTGGAAGAGTGGACGCGGCGGCTGCATCTGCCACGCCTGCGGGAGTATGGAGTGGATGCGGCGGACGTGCCGCGCATCGTCGCCAACAGCCGGGGCTCCAGCATGAAGACCAACCCCATCGCGCTTACCGACCAGGAAATCGCCGAGCTGGTACGCGCCCGCCTGTAGACCACCGCTTCAGCGGGGTGCTCAGTCTTCCTCGCCGCCGCCCACCACCTTGCGCACCACGTCGGCGGGAAACCCCCGCCCGGCCAGGAAGCGCATCTGCTTCGCCCGCTCGGCGGCGCCACGGGGCAAGGCGCCGAACTTCTTGCTCCAGACGGCGCGGGCCGCTTGCAGGTCGTTATCGCGCGCTGCCGTCACGGTGGCGTCGATGACCTCGGCGGGTACGCCCTTGTCGCGCAGATCCGCCTTCAGCCGCAGGCTGCCATGGCGCCCCGCGCGGGCATGCGCCAGCATCTCGGCAAAGCGGGTATTGGAAAGCAGGTTCTCGCGTTCGAGGTCATTCAGCAGAGCGTCCAGATCCTCGCCCTCGGCGTGGGGAGCCAGCTTGCGCGCCAGCTCGGCGCGGCTGTGCTCCCGCCGCGCCAGCAGG
>CAZOZD010000378.1:0-1777 GCA_964584195.1 uncultured Burkholderiales bacterium | reverse complement strand
AGCAGCAGTGCACGGTCCTGTTCGACCACACGCTCCTCGGCGACTACCTCGATCGCGGGCCGAAGTCGGCGCAGGCCTCCAGACCGAAGTACTCGGTCAGCCGCGCCGGGCTCGACTTCAGGGCATAGCGGCCACACATGGCGAGCGGGTCTCCGTGGGGTGTTGAACAAACCGGCCGATTGTCCGGCGCGGCAGGACGGTATATGCTTGAATGACGTTACCGTTATCAAGAACAGGTTCACGACATGGCGCAGCATGGTGGCAAACGTCCCGGCGCGGGTCGCCCTGCCGGGTCCGGTGCATTCGGCGAGGCGACCCGGGTGGTGCGCATTCCGGCCAGCCGGGTCGACGAGGTGCGAGCGTATCTCAAGGAGCCCTCAATCCGGAACTGGAACGGCCTCGAACCGCTGGGCCGGCCGGAGCGCAGCCGGCCGTTGCACCGCCCCCTGTTCGCCTCGCGCGTGCCGGCGGGCTTTCCGTCGCCCGCCGAGGACTACGTCGAGGCCCGCCTCGATCTGAACGAGTACCTGGTCGAGCACGAGGCGGCCACCTTCTACGTCCGGGTGAAAGGCCATTCGATGACCGGGGCCGGCATCCTCGACGGCGACATCATCGCCGTCGACCGCGCCCTGGAGGCGCAGCACGGCGACATCGTCCTGGCCGTCATCGACGGTGAACTGACGGTGAAGGAACTCTTCCGTCAGGAGGCGCGCATCCGGCTGCTGCCGCACCATCCCGAGTTCGCCCCCATCGAGATCCGGGACGGTCAGGAACTGACCATCTGGGGCGTGGTGAAAGGCGTGGTGCGCAAGCTGCGCTGACCGGCATGGCCCCGCACTCCGCCGCGCCGCCCCAGTATGCCCTGGTCGACGGCAACAACTTCTATGTCTCCTGCGAGCGGGTGTTCAACCCCCGGCTGGAGGGCCGGCCGGTGATTGTGCTGTCCAATAACGACGGCTGCGCCGTGGCCCGTTCGGATGAGGCCAAGGCGCTGGGCATCAAGATGGGCCAGCCCTTCTTCGAGGTGCGCGATGGGCTGGCCCGGCATCACGGTGTCGCCCTGTCCTCGAATTACGAACTCTATGCCGATATGAGCCGGCGGATGATGAGCGTGATCGGCCAGTTCGCGCCGGAGCAGGAGGTCTATTCCATCGACGAATCCTTCCTGCGCTACTGCGGTTTCACACATTGGGACCTGACCGAACAGGGCCGGCGCATCCGCCAGCGGGTGCGGCAGTGGACGGGGATTCCTGTCGGGGTGGGGTTCGGCCCGACCAAGACCCTGGCCAAGCTCGCCAATCGCCTGGCCAAGCGGCATCCGGACTTCAAGGCGGCCGGGGTGTGCCACCTGCAGGACATCGCGCCCGGGAACCTGACCGCCTACCTGACCGAAATCGCGGTCGAGGATGTCTGGGGCATCGGCCGCAAGTGGGGCGCGAAGCTCAGACAGATGGGCATCGAATCGGCGCAGGACCTGAAGCTGGCCGACCCGGAGATGATTCGGCGGCGCTTCAATGTCGTGCTGGAACGCACGGTGCGCGAACTCAACGGGGTGTCGTGCCTGACTCTGGAAGAGGCCGCGCCGCCGAAGCAGCAGATCATTGCCTCGCGCAGCTTCGGCCAGCCGGTTCTCGACGCCAGGCAACTGGCCGAGGCCGTGGCGGTGCACACCGCCCGGGCGGCGGAGAGGCTGCGCCGCGAAGGCCAGTGCGCGCACGCCCTGCAGGTCTTCATCCAGACCAACCCCTTCAACCCGGACGAGCCGCAGTACCACCCG
>CAZOZD010000377.1:0-1809 GCA_964584195.1 uncultured Burkholderiales bacterium | reverse complement strand
CAGGCGAACAGTTCGGTCAGCCGGGCGCCGGCGAGCCCGGGGCGGGGACTGAAGTCGGCTTCCCGGGTGACGTGCGCGAAGCGATTCCATGGGCATGCCAGCTGGCAGTCGTCGCAGCCGTAGACGCGGTTGCCCAGCAATGGGCGCAGCTCGATGGGGATCGGGCCGGCATGCTCGATGGTGAGATAGGAGATGCAGCGGCGCGCGTCGAGCACATGGGGCGCGACGATGGCGCCGGTGGGACAGGCGTCGATGCAGGCCGTGCAGCGGCCGCAATGGCCGGTGACGGGCGGGTCGGGCGGCAGGTCGAGGTCGGTGAACAGTTCGCCGAGGAAGAACCAGGAGCCGTGCCGGTCGAGCAGCAGGGTGTGCTTGCCGCGCCAGCCCAGGCCGGCCTGACAGGCGATCTCCACCTCCATGACCGGGGCGCTGTCGGTGAATGCGCGGTGGCGGAACGGACCCAGCTCGGCGGTGATGCGCCCGGCCAGGGCTTGCATGCGACGGCGCAGGATCTTGTGATAGTCGCGACCGAGCGCGTAGCGGGCGATCCAGGCATGCTCCGGCGTGGGCGGGCCCGGTTCGCCGGCGGGCAGGTAGTCCAGGCGTGCGCTCAGCACGGTGAGGGTGCCCGGCACCAGTTCGGCCGGGGCGGCGCGCAGGCCGGCGTGGCGGGCCATGTAGTCCATCTCGCCGTGATACCCTTGCGCGAGCCAGTTTTCCAGCCTCGCCGCCGCTGCGTCGAGGCGCGGACGCGCGAAGCGCAAACCGCCCAGGCCCAGTTCGGCGGCCCAGGCGCGGATGGCCGTCTTGATCGATTCGACCTGTTCTGGAGGATGTGTTGCATGCATGCGACCGATCATACCGCGAACCTCACCCTGCCCCTGGCGGACAGTACCGCCACCGAGGCACTCGGCGCCCGCCTGGCGCGCGCCTTGCGGCCGGGCCTGGTGATCTGGCTGTCGGGCGATCTGGGCGCCGGCAAGACCACGCTGGCACGTGGACTGCTGCGCGGGCTGGATTTTCATGGCCGTGTCAAGAGTCCGACATTTTCTCTGGTTGAAATTTATCCGTTTTCGAGCTTTAATTTGTATCACTTTGATTTGTATCGCTTCGCCGATCCGGAAGAGTGGCTGGACGCGGGGTTCCGCGAATACTTCAATCCAGCCGCCGTGTGTCTGGTGGAGTGGCCCGAACGCGGCGAGGGTGTGTTGCCCGCGCCCGATGTATTGATCCGGCTGGGCTTCGCGGGTGCGGATGGCGCGCACCGGCAGGCGGAGCTCGGCGCATGGACGGAGGCTGGACGACAATGCATGGATCGACTCGGAGGACCGCAATCGCCGGGCTGAAGGCCTTCTGGGCGTCAGCCTTGCCGGCGCTGTTGCTGTGGGTGTTGCTGGCCCAGGCCACATTTGCCGGCACGGTCATTGCCACCCGGGTATGGCCCGCGCCCGACGCGACCCGGGTCACCCTGGAGAGCCGCGAGGCGCTCCGCTTCAATCAGTTCAGTCTCGACAATCCGGCCCGTCTGGTGATCGACCTCGAAGGTGTCGAGCCCAACGCCGCCTTGCAGTCGGTGATCGGCCAGGTGCAGGCCCAGGACCGTTTCATCGCCGGCATCCGCCTTGGCCGGCCCAAGGCCGGCGTCACCCGCGTGGTGATCGATCTCAAGCAGACTGTACGTGCCAATGTGTTCACCCTGCGACCGATGGAGGAGTACGGTCACCGCCTGGTGATCGATCTGCTGCCTTCGGGCACGGTGGTTGCCGCGGCCGCCGAGGCCGCGGCCGCCGCGCCGCCCGCGCCGGTCGA
>CAZOZD010000376.1:0-1813 GCA_964584195.1 uncultured Burkholderiales bacterium | reverse complement strand
CGTAGGGGAAGCAGATGAAGTGGCTGTCGTTGAAGCCGTGCTTGAACTGCGGCACATCCGGACCCTGGCGATAGTCCAGATTGAGCACCGACCTGGCCTTCATCTGGATGACCTGTTCCTTGGCGGCTTCGTCCCCGCCCTCGGCGAGCCGGTTGGTCTCGGAGAGTTGGTCGAGGTCCGGGCCGGTGGTCGGCACCATGCCGGTGGCGAGCACCACCAGATCGGCCTCGGCGGCGGTCTCCTCATCAAGGATCAGGTCCTTGAAATTCACCTTGCAGCCGTCGCCGCTGGATTCGACCCTGGACACCACGCCCTTGGAGAAGATCACGCCCTTGTTCTGGGCGGCGCGATAGAAGTCCTCGTTGTTGCCAGGCATGCGCAGATCGGTGTAGAGCACCAGGGTGTCCACATCCGGATTGGCGTCCTTGAAGTACATGGCCTGCTTGACGCTGGTGGCGCAGCAGTGGCCGGAACAGTATTCCAGATGCTCCTTGCTCGTGTCGCGCTGCCCGGCGCACTGCACGAACACCACGGATTTCACTTCCCTGCCGTCGGCGCGCTTGATCACGCCACCATTGGCGGCACGGGCGAGCGCCTCGAGGCCGGCCTGGTCGATCACCCTGGCATTGTCGTAGCCGAATCCGGCGATCTTGCCGGCGTCATAGAGCTCGAAACCGGTGGCCTGGATGATGGCGCCAATGTCCTCGGTAACAGTCGGACCACTCTCGACGGCGATATCGACCTTGAAGCGACCGGGTGCACCGGCGGTCTTGCTGACCAACGCATTGAGATAGACCTTGATGTTGGCATCGGCTTCGATCTGGGCAACCAGATCGGCCACGCCGTTGTCCATCGGTGCCTTGAAGGGCTCTCGGTTGGGCACCCGCTTCCACAGTCGGGCAGCCCAGCCACCGAGTGCGCCGGTCTTTTCCACCAGCACCACCTTGTAGCCGGCCTTCGAGGCCTCAAGGGCGGAGGTCATGCCGGATACACCGCCACCCACCACCAGCAGGGTCTTGCTGGTACCGGTGTTGGGGTTGCCCTTGGGCACCTGCATGGCCTTGACCTCGGCGCAGGCCATGCGGACGTAGTCCTCGGCCATCTCCTGGGTGGTCTCGCGCGCATCGTCGCTGTCGGGACGGATCCAGATCACGCCTTCGCGCAGGTTGCCGCGACTCATCGCCACAGTGGAAAAACTGAAGGCCTCGGTCTTGGCCCGGCGCGAGCAGGCGCAGATGGCGACATGGGTGACGCCCTCGTTGTCGATGTCGTTCCGGATCATCGCCACGCCGTCGGCGGAACACAGGAAATCGTGCTCACGCACGAGGTTCATCTTGCCTTCCTTGGTGGCCACCTTGGCCAGGGCAGCAGCATCGAGGCGATTGCCAAGCTCGCAGCCCTTGCAGATGTATGCAGCGGTTTTAGTGTCAGCCATGTTGATCAAGCCTCCGCACGGGCAACTTTGTTCACGACCTGGATGGCGCGCAGCGCGGCCGCAGTGGCACTCTGCACGGCGCGATTCACATCCAGGGCATTGGTGGCGCAACCGGCACCGAATATGCCGGCATTGGCCGGGTCGGCCATGATGAAGCCGGAGGAGTCGGCCATCACCTCGACAGGAATATCGACCCCTTTCACCGAGGGCTCCATGCCGACCGCCAGCACCACGAGGTCATGCGGCTCTGAATAGCGCACATAGCCTTCGGTGTTCACGCCCCACAGCCTCGGATCGCCGTTCTTGTCCTCGGAGATGCGCGCCACCTTGGACTTGACGAACCTTACGTTCGGATTGGCCTTCACTTCCTGATAGAAA
>CAZOZD010000375.1:0-1817 GCA_964584195.1 uncultured Burkholderiales bacterium | reverse complement strand
GATCGACGGCGGCGGAGAAGCCTCTGGCCAACGGCACCGGCACCACGGCGCGCGGGCGGTCGATGCCGATGCGGTTGCCGATCAGCACGGCGGTCTCGGGGTCGTCCTTCTGTGCGGCCCAGGTGACCGGCGAGAGCGCGGGGGACTGCATGACCACCGGCTCGCCCCAGAAATCGAGCTTGGGCGGCACGCTGTCGGAGAGGCCGGGCGTGCGGTTCCTGAACATCTGCAGGGTCATGGACAGCGCATCGTCGGAGCGCACCGGCTCGCGCACGGTGTCGTCCGTGCTCTGGCGCAAAAAGTTGATCCAGGCCGGGGCGAAACTGGCCGCCTGGCCTGAGAGCCAGCCGGACAGCTTCTTCTCGTTGTCCGGGTCGCCGATCACGTCGAGCAGGTTGGCCAGCCCCTGCATGTAGGTCTTGTTGGTCATGGCGTTGGCGAAGCCCATGGCCACGGCGGCGGCGACATGCTCGCTGCTTTCGCCCTCCTCCGCGTACTGCATGATGTCCACGGCGTCGGCCGCCGCGCCGATCATCGCGCCCACGGGGTCGAGGCGGTTGTAGCTGACGTACCGGCCGTCCACCAGGATGGAATAGGGCCGCCAGCCGCTGGCCTCCATCGCCGCGCGCAGCTTGCGGTCGGCTGGGCCGCCGCCGGTGATGCGTCCGCTGGCGGCTTCGGCCGCGACCAGGGCGGAGACGGTGGAACCCAGACCCACGCGCGCCAGGGCGAGGTCGCGCCGCGCGCCGCCGGCGGCGATGTCGTCGCGCACGGTCCGCAGGGTGAAGGCCAGCGGCGTGCGCTCCAGGGTGTATTCGGCGATACGGGTGGGGGTGCGCACGAAGGGGATGACGTAGCGCCCCAGCGGGGTGTTGGCGAGCTTCATCCCAGCCTGGCCGATGGCCTCGATCCAGTTGTCGCCGCGCAGGGTCTCGGTGAAGGTGTTGTAGCGGGCGGCGTGCTCGGCGGCCAGGTGAATTTCGTCGGTGGGCTCGTTGACCAGTTCGGCCACGCGCAGGCGGAAGGCATCGCCGCTCAGGTTCTCGCGGCTGGCCTGGCGGAAGGCCTGCGCATGCAGTTCCTGCCGATAGCCGATGGCCTTGAACAGTTCATCCTCGGCGGCCAGCACGCGGCCCGGCAGGCGCACGTAATACTCGCCGAGCAGGTCGAGCGCGCGGCCAGTGCGCGATTCAGGGTCGAAGCCGAGATTGTCGGCGGTGAAGGCGCGGCGGCTGGAGTGCTCGATCTTGGTCACGAGGTCGGACGGCTCGCCGGTCTTCAGGGTGCGGGCGAAGGCGCGCAGGCCGTCCTTCATGCCGGCCAGGCTGCCGTAGAGCATGGCCCCGGATTCGCCCAGTTCCACCCCGTCGCCCGCGCCGAACAGCTTGGCGACGCCGCGCCCGGCGCCGGCCACCGCGCGTTCCGGAATCTGCATCAGCGCGACGAGGCTGTTGCTGGTCATGTTGACGATGTGGGTCTTGGGGCCGGACAACAGGCCGTTGATCCAGACTTCGAGCACGGCGTCGTTGGTGCGGCCCAGAAAGCCCTTGCGGGTGACGCGGGCGAGCGCGGCCTGGTTGCCGCCGGTGGCGATCACCATCTCGGCCAGGCGTCGGGTGACGTCCTCGCCGCCCATCTGGTCGAGCATGTCGAGCACCGCCTTGGAGCGCAGCCGCCCGGCCGGCACGGCGGCGGCCTTCATGATGTTGAGCGCGCGCCCGGCCTCGGCGACGGCGCCTTGCAGGGTTTCCTGCACGGCGGCGTGCTGCGCCAGCATCTGGCGGAAGGCGAGCATGTCTTCGGCGCTCGCCCCGGCG
>CAZOZD010000374.1:0-1834 GCA_964584195.1 uncultured Burkholderiales bacterium | reverse complement strand
ACGCATCCTCGGCAAGCTCGCACCCTTGCGTCTGGCCGCCGTCATGGCGCTGGCGGGTGCGCCGCAGGCCGACGGTGGCGCGCAACCAAAGCCGGGCAAGGTCTATGGCTGGGATCTGGACACCAGAATTGTCGTCGCCACCGGCACGCCACTGGGCGGCCCGGACGACCCGCGCCACGCATACCGCGCGATCTACCGGCAACTGGCGGCAGAGATCACTGCGGCAGCCAGTGCGGTGGCGCCTACTGCTACCCATCCATCGCAGCAAACAGGCTGGCTGGTCGGCACCTTCGTGCGTCCGGCCTGGACCTTCGGCGCCATGGCGGCGGCCACCCTGCTTGCCATGCATACCCTGCTCGACGGGGCGCCCCGCACCGAAAACCTCGGCTACAACGGCCAAGCGCCCGGCATGCAACCCGTGGCCCCCAGCACCGGGCAGGTGCTGCGCGTGACCCTCGCCGCCAAGGGCGACCTGGGCACCTTGCGCGATCTGCTGCGCTTGCCCGGCGTGGCATTGCGGCATCTCGAATTCGACAACGACACCCTGACGGTCTGGCTACACGTCGCCTCGGCCGAGGGCAACATCGCAGCCCAGGCTGCAAAGCTACCCGGCGTCACGGCCATAGAGGTGGTTCCCCAATGAAAGGGCTACTGATCGTAGCCCTGGCCTTCGGCCTGCTGACGTCGTCCGCCCAGGCGCAGGACTGCACGGCCGGCCCGGCCAGCACTGTCGCCGAACGTATGCTCTGCGCCTACCCTGCGCTACGCGAACTCGACGAAAATCTGCGGTCCGCCCAGCGCCAATATCGCAGCACCGCATTGATCGATGCCTGGCGCGATCGGCTGGCACAGCGCTGCGCCGATGATGCGGATTGCCTGATGGCGGCCTATGTCGATGAACTCGCCCACACCCAGCGCATCCTCAATGCGAACTAGCGGCAAGCGCCAGCATCGACACGGGCGAAGGGCGCGGCACAGCCCCCGGCAGCCCGGCGCAAGGCATCGCCCGCAGCCGTGCAGGCAAATCGCCGGAAGAAATCTTCGCCCTCGCCAGCCGCAGCGTAGTGCTGGTCGCCGCCTACGGCAAGCGGCTCAAAGTGCTCGACAAGGTCGCCTACGGCGGGGGCGTCGCTATCGCCCCGAACCGCGTCGCCACCAACTGCCATGTCATCGCGGACATGACGCGCATCGTGGTTGCCCACGATGGCAACACCCACCCGGCCAAGTTGCTGGCCGAAAGCCCCCGGCACGACATCTGCGTCCTGCAAGTCGATCACCTGCCGGCCGCGCCGGTCAGCCTGCGTCCCTTGTCCGAAGCCCGGCCCGGCCAGATCATCTACGTCATCGGCAACCCGCTCAATATCGGCCTCTCGATCAGCGACGGCCTGCTCTCGGCGGTGGTCGATGCCGACCGGCTGCCCGAAACGCGGCTGGCCTCGAAGCTGATCCATTTCAACGCCGAAACCTGGCAGGGCAACAGCGGCGGCGGATTGTTCGACGACCAGGGCGCCCTGCTGGGCATCCCCACCCTGCGCTGGGTCACCCGAGGGCAGCCACCGATGAACCTTGCCGTGCCACTCTCCGAAGTGGCGCTGGTCGGCCAGTTTGCGGCCCGGCCGAATGACATCCAGAAAGGTCCGCGTTAATGAAACTCTCTCCGCAGATTTATGAACGGCTGATGAAGTTCCACCACTTCGGCGTCGCTGCCATCGTCGCCGTCGGAAGACGAGCGGGCGGGGGCGGGGGAAAAGTCGTGCGCGCGGTGTATCCACGCGAGCGTCGGCAACTGCCCGCCGCTGGCGGCCTCCACCGCCAGCCTGCGCCAGTCCAGCGG
>CAZOZD010000373.1:0-1834 GCA_964584195.1 uncultured Burkholderiales bacterium | reverse complement strand
ACCGCCGCCCGGCCCGACCTGGACTGGAGCCAGGTGCGCGAGACCATCCTCATGCTGGATCTGGCGGTGGCGCAGATGGAAATGGCGATGAGCGACTCGGCCGACTCGGTGGATGTACTCACGCACGCATTCACCAGCATGTTCGACGACCTCATGGCCCTGCGCGAGGCCGTCGCCGACCTGCCGGACTCGCCCCTGAAGCAGCGCATCGAGACCACCAGCGAACAGGTCAGCGGCCAGATGCAGGCCGCCATCATCGCCTTCCAGTTCTACGATCGCCTGAGCCAGCGCCTGGCCCACGTCGGCAGCAGCCTGACCGATCTCACCGGCATCGTCAGCGAACCCGCCCGGCTGTACAACCCGTTTGCCTGGCACGAGCTGCAACAGAAGATCCGCTCGCAATACACCATGGAGGACGAGCGCGCCATGTTCGACACCCTGCTCGCCACCGGCAACGTCCGCCTCGCCCTGGAACAATACGTCGCCCGGCGCCAGCAGGCTGCGGGTGGCGGCTCCGAGATCGAGCTATTCTGACCGGGTTCGGGGACCCGGCGTGCGGCGCGAGGGGGACAAGATTCCGGTCTCCGTCCTGGTGGTGATCCACACCCCGGACCGCCAGGTTCAGCTCCTGGAACGCGCCGACCATCCGGGCTGGTGGCAGTCGGTCACCGGCAGCCAGGAAGCGGGGGAGCGTCTCATCGACACCGCCCGGCGCGAAGTGGCCGAGGAGACCGGCCTGGATGCCGGTGTACATGCGCTCGCCGACTGGGGCTACAGCACCCGCTACGAAATCTACCCCTGCTACCGCCACCGCTACGCCCCGGGGGTCACGCACAACACCGAGCATGTGTTCGGCCTCTGCCTGCCGACCCCCGTTCCGGTTCGCATCGCGCCCGGCGAGCACCTGGCCTGGCGCTGGCTGCCCTGGGAAGCCGCCGCCGCGGCCTGCTTCTCGCCCAGCAATGCCGAGGCCATCCGGCAACTGCCCGAACGTACAGTTTTGCCCGATCCGGCCGTTAATCAGCATATCGATACAGCGAGCCGTACCGCATGAAACTACGCCCCGTCGTCACACTCGCCTGCCTGCCGCTGATCGCCGGTTGCGACCAGTTGATGGACCGCCTCAACATCCCCAACCCGGTCAAGATCGAGGCCGAGGGCAAGGCCATCGGCAGCGCCTGCCGGCACGCCGGGCGTGGACTGGAGGACTGCTACCGGCTCAACCCGCAGGCCAGCAAGCCGGCGGTATTCGAAGGCTGGCGGGAAATGAACGAATACATGCTCAAGAACAACATGGACGCGGTGCCGCCGCAGATCCCGCCCGCGCTGCCCGCCCCCCCTCCAGCAGAGCAGGCCGCCGCACCGGAGGCGGATGCGGAAAGCGCAGAGAAATCCGGCACGGATGCCACACCGGAAAAACAACCCTGACCCACCTCAACCGGCCCCGACGCCCGGCCGGGACTTGCCCGCATCACCGCCCGGATGGGGAATCGTCCGCATCGATGGCCCACAGGCCAGACGATTGCAACACTTCATAAAACCACGCTCAAGGAACCTCCGCATGAACATGCCCCGCCTCCGCCCGGCCCTGCTCGGTACGCTCCTCGCCACCACCTTCGCCGCGCCCGCCAGCGCCGCGCTGACCTGCAACAGCATTTATGGTGTATCCCTGAGTGTGGGCGCCACCACCGAGCAGCGCTGCATGTCCACGGCGCAGCAGTTCATCGACCAGTTGTCGACCGGCCAGCTCGAAAGCCTGCTCGACACCTACAGCATCAACAGCCCGGCAACCATCGACGCCCGCTTCAACGACGTCAATGTGGCGATCAGCTTT
>CAZOZD010000372.1:0-1836 GCA_964584195.1 uncultured Burkholderiales bacterium | reverse complement strand
CGACTTCCCGGCCCGAGCCAGGGCCGCGGTGGCGGCGAACGAGGCGGTCTTTAACAACGTGAAGCAGTAATGACCCGGGGCGGGGCGAGCACCCCCGCCCTGACGGGTCGCCCATCAACCCCGCCCGGGACGCGCGCAATGGTGCGCGCACCGGGCCGATAGCCGGATCAGGAGGTTCCGGCAGGCAGTGAAGGCGCTCACGGTGCGAGCCAAGGCACCGGATGGACTGGAAACACGGGCTGGCCCACCGCACGGGCCGGGGGGATTTGACCCAGCTTGCGGCCCCCGCCGATGGCAAAGCCGCTAAAGAAAATCGCTACAAGGAGCCAAACATGAACCAAGACATACTCCTTATCGCCCGCGCCCTGGACTTCGCCGCGCGCAAGCACGTGCGCCAGAAGCGCAAGGGCATCGACCAGGAACCCTACGTCAACCACCTGGCCGAGGTGGCTCGGTTGCTGGCCGAAGCCACCGACGGCGCCGACGCCAACCTGGTGGCGGCGGGCCTGCTGCACGACACCATCGAGGACCAGGGGGTGAAGTACGAGGAACTGGTCGAGGCCTTCGGCCGCGACGTGGCCGACCTGGTGCGGGAAGTTACCGACGACAAGACCCTGGACAAAGATGTGCGCAAGCGCCTGCAGGTGGAGCATGCGCCGCACAAGTCGGAACGGGCGAAGCTGCTCAAGATCGCCGACAAGACCGCCAACCTGCGCGCCATCCACGACAGCCCGCCGACGGACTGGAGCATGGAGCGCAAGCGGGAGTATTTCGACTGGGCTCGCAGGGTCGTGGCCGGCTGCCGGGGCGTGAACGCCCGTCTCGAGGCCACCTTCGACGAGGCCTGGACGGCAGGCATCAGCGGCCTCGACACACAGGAGGATTGACCATGCACGACCTGCAAACCCTCGTCCGCCTCAACAGCGGCCAGGCCGAACCGGAGCTGCCGGGCCATCGCCTGCGCTTACACCCGCGCATCGTCGCCCTGCGCCGGCAGGTGGCACAACTTCCGGTAGCCCAAGACTATCGCCGCTGGCTGATTCGGTCCCTCAACCGTTATGCCGACCAGATCGTCGCGCGCGACATCGATGCGGGCCTGGCCGGCTGGGACGACCTGGAAGCCCTGCAGCAGGTCACGCTCGGCGACCGGATGGAAGCCTGCCTGAGGCAGCGGCCCCGGCGAGCCTGAACGGCGAGGACATGCCGAGTCGTTGAGTCGGCAAGCACCTGATGGCTCATGCCATGAGCCAACCAGGCGGTATTCTTTGATTGCGGTCGGCCCGCCGCGCGCGAAGCGAAACGGGCCGGGGGGATTTGATCCAGCTTGCGGCCCCCGCCGATGGCAAAGCCGCTAAAGAGGAGAAACACCATGGGCAACCGCGCCTACGTCGTCTTCGAGCAAGATACTCACCAATCACCCGCCGTCTATCTGCATTGGCATGGCGGTCCCGAATCCATCTACGCCTTCCTCCAGGCCTTGCACGAATACGGCGCCGACCGGCACAGCCCGGAATACAGTTGCGCCCGCTTCGTCCAACTGGCAGGCAACTACCTGGGTGGCCACCTCAGTTTGGGGATCGTCCCCTTCACGCGCATCGAGCAACTGGTCGACGACGACAACGGACTTTATGTCGTCACCCCCGACGGGGTCCGGCGCATGCGCTGTACCCCGATCGAGCCGGATGACGATGCGCAGGAACCCGTGTCTCCGAGCTGGGACGTGCATTGGCTGACCGAGGAAGAAGTCGCGGCGGAATACCAGGCGGCAACGCAGCACCCCACCTGGAAACCGGAAACGGGCCGGAAAAGCCTGCTGGAGGCCCTGCGCAGCATCAA
>CAZOZD010000371.1:0-1852 GCA_964584195.1 uncultured Burkholderiales bacterium | reverse complement strand
TGGTTAGCATGGGGCCGCCCCTGGTGCTCATCTTCCTCGTGCTGGGCACCATCTTTACCGGCATCGCCACGCCCACCGAGGGCGGCGCCATGGGCGCGCTGGGCGCGCTGGCGCTGGCCCTGGCGAAGAAAAGGCTGAGCCTCGATCTGCTGCGGCAGGCGATGGACAGGACCGCCCGCCTGACCAGCTTCGTCCTCTTCATCCTCATCGGTTCCACGGTGTTCTCCCTGGTGTTCCGCCTGATGGACGGCGATCTCTGGCTGGAAGGGCTGTTCTCGGCCCTGCCGGGCGGCGCCCTGGGCTTCCTCATACTGGTGAACCTGCTGATATTCGTGCTTGCCTTCTTCCTGGATTTCTTCGAGATCGCCTTCATCATCGTGCCCTTGCTGGCGCCGGTCGCCATGAAGCTCGGCATCGATCCGATCTGGTTCGGCGTGCTGCTGGGTCTCAACATGCAGACCTCCTTCATGCACCCGCCCTTCGGCTTCGCCTTGTTCTATCTGCGCAGCGTGGCGCCGAAGAGCGTGCGCACCGGCGACATCTATTGGGGCGCGGTGCCCTTCGTCGTCATTCAGCTGCTCATGGTCGCCCTGGTGCTGGCTTTTCCCGAACTGGTGGGCGCGCGGGAGGGCCACACGGCCGCCGGCGGCGTGGAGTTCGGCGTGGACGATGCCGCCGGCATCCATTTCCTGCCCCCCGAGAACCGGCCATGAACTCCGCGTCACAGGACCGCACCCTTGGAAATAGGCGCTTCAAGTTTTTTCCCTGGGCTCCGTTAAGCTAAACTGGGTAGTGTGTTCACAGCGAGGTAGATCATGAAATCCACTCTGAGCTTGCTTGCCGTCTCCATGTTGGTGCTGTCCGGTTGCGCCACCAAGGATTACGTACACGAATACGTGCAATCGCAGATGAAGCCGGTTTCCGGCCAGCTTGCCGCCGTCGAGGGCCGAGTGGGCAAGGCCGAATCGGGCATCCAGGGCAACGCCGGAGCCATCGCCGACACCAACCGGCGCGTCGATGGCGCGGTTGCCGAAATCAAGGGACATGCCGAGCGCATCGCGCGCAACGAGGCGGAGGTCGCCAATCTCTCGAAATCCGCCCGGGAGGCCATGGACCGGGCCACCGCCGCCGGCAAGCTGGCGCAAGGCAAGCTGGTGCATGAGGTGGTGTTTAGCGACGAGACGCTGAAGTTCGGTTCCGACAAGGCCAGGCTCGGCAAGGATGCGGAAGCCGCTTTGGACGCCTTCGCCGCGAAGCTGAAGGGCGAGAACAGGAACGTGTTCATCGAGATCCAGGGGCACACCGACAGCCGCGGTGCTGAGGCCTTGAACCTGAAGCTGGGCGAGGCCCGCGCCGAGGCGGTGCGCCGCTACCTCAACATGAAGGGTGGCATCCCCCTGCACCGCATGTCGGTGATCTCCTACGGCGAGAGCGCTCCCGTGGCCGACAACAAGGTGAAGGCGGGACGCCAGCAGAACCGCCGCGTGGTGCTGGTGGTGCTGCAGTAAGCCCGCGCAAGCCAACTCCGGCGCGGCGCTGCCGCGCCGTTTTTTTTACCGGGACTCCGCCCGCCCGCGCGTTTCCAAGGCGCTGACCGAGCGGGAGCCCGATCACCCTGAAGGAGCAGACATGTCCAGCATGACGACCCCCAGCGGTCTCGTCATCGATGAACTCAACCTCGGCGAGGGCGAGGAAGCCAAGACCGGCGATACCGTGCGGGTGCACTACACAGGCTGGCTGACCGACGGCGGCAAGTTCGACTCCAGCCTCGACCGCGACGAGCCCTTCGACTTTCCCCTCGGCCGCGGCTACGTGATCCGCGGCTGGGACGAAGGCGTGGCCGGCATGCGCG
>CAZOZD010000370.1:0-1873 GCA_964584195.1 uncultured Burkholderiales bacterium | reverse complement strand
CACATCGGCCTGTCCAAACAGGAATTGGCCGATGCCGAGCGCGTCGTCGCTCGCCACCTTGAGGAGATCATCAATGCTTGGCACAGACACTTTGGCGGCTGAAGTCACTCATGTTCAAAACATGGGTTCTGGCTGCTTCTCGGCGAGGAGGAGCTGCTGTTGCCGTTTTCCGAGTTTCCGTGGTTTCGGCAAGCAACCATTGAGCAGCTGACCATGATCGAGTGGCCAACCCTTGACCATCTTTATTGGCCGCTGCTAGATGTCGATCTATCCGTGGCATCCATCCGGAATCCTGAAAAATTTCCTCTTTTGTCGGTTGTCTCGGATAACACTGCGCTCCAGGGGGACGCGCCGCAAGCGGCGCGGCCCTGAGCTTCGACGTTACTGGTTGTCGCTCATGCCGCGCATGGCCGGTCCATTCGCATCATCACGGCGCGAAGGGCGACGCGCTACTCGGGGTAGCCATCGCCAGTTCAAGCATCCATCCAAACCCCAGATTAGTCATTCCGGCGAACGCCGGAATCCAGAAAATCAAGTATCTGGACAGCGGCTTTCGCCGGTGTGACGGGTTTTTCGAGGCTCCCATCCAGCGTTTCTGGAACAATCATGTCCTGCACACTACTCAATCCCGAGGCCATGCGTTCCTGGCTGCCGCCCCGCCCAGCCGCCAGTCACAAAGGCGACTTCGGCAACGTCGCCGTGCTGGGCGGCGCGCCGGGCATGCTCGGCGCGGCCTTGCTCGCTGCCCGCGCTGCACTCCTGCTCGGCGCCGGCCGGGTGTGGTGCGCGCCACTCGACAACCGCCTGGCCGTGGACCCCGTACAGCCGGAACTGATGCTCGCCATGCCGGAAGCCGCGCTTGCCCTGCCCGCGCCGGCTTGCCTGGTGGTCGGCCCCGGGCTCGGCCGCAGCGAGGCCGCCCGGCAATGGCTTGAGGCCGCCCTGCTCACCCCCCTGCCCGTGCTGCTCGATGCCGATGCGCTCAACCTGCTCGCCGCCGACACTCGCCTGGCCGAATCCGCGCGCCGGCGCAGCGCTGTCACGCTATACACACCACACCCCGGCGAGGCGGCCCGGCTGCTTGGTACCCGTACCGAGACCCTGGTGGGGGAAGAGGGCCGCGAAGCGGCGCTCGCTGCCCTGGCTGAGCGCTTCCCAGGCGTCATCGTCCTGAAAGGCCACGCCACCCTGATCCGCACCCCGGACGGCGCCTGCTGGCGCAACCCGAGCGGCAATCCGGGCCTTGCCGCGCCGGGCATGGGCGACGTGCTGGCGGGCATGATCGCCGCCCTGATCGCCCAGGGCCTTGACGCCGGACGCGCGGCCTGCCTCGGTGCCTGGCTGCATGGCGCCGCCGGTGACCGGCTGAGCGAGGAAATCGGCGGTACCCGTGGTCTAACCGCCAGCGAGCTGGCGCATGCCGCCCGGCGCATGTTGAACGACGGGCTGGCGGGGTCCGAATCGGTGGCCAACGCGAGCGCCCCGTCCTGAGCCCTGAACACAGGATTCTTTATTCCCGACAATTTTGATCGGGTATAATCAAGCCACCGCAGTGCGGTCCCCTGCCCCCTCAATCTCAAGGAGTCCTGCCATGTCCGAACCCGTCGTTGCCGACACGTCCCCCGTCAGCCTGGAGCTGGAGCCTGGCGAATACTGGTGGTGCGCCTGTGGCCGCTCGAAAAGCCAGCCGTTCTGCGACGGTGCGCACGCCGGTACGGGCATCGAGCCGATGAAGATGACGGTGAGCGAGAAGGGCACCTTCTATCTGTGCAACTGCAAGCACACCGCCAATCCGCCCTTCTGTGATGGCGCCCACGATCTGCTCGACTGAGCCTCGGCATTTGCCGTAAGCGGGTCCGGCGAAGGCCGTGGC
>CAZOZD010000369.1:0-1878 GCA_964584195.1 uncultured Burkholderiales bacterium | reverse complement strand
GAAGGGGTTGAAGGCAAATGCGGGAGCCGCGAACAGGGCGGCGAGCAGGACGAGGCGACGGGCGAGCATGGCTTCTCTCTCTCCGGGAAGGCGAAAGGTCGGAGTTTATACTGGGCCTTTTCGAATTGGACGGAGATTGACCGATGAGCGCGAACCCCTACGACGAGGTGCCTTACCAGAGTTTTGCCTACGCGGCATCCCACCCAGCGCGCTTGGCTACCATCGCTGCCCTGTTCGGCTTGAAGCCGGCCCGCACCGACGGCTGCCGCGTGCTGGAGATCGGCTGTGCGGCAGGCGGCAACCTGCTCCCGATGGCGGCGGCGTCCCCTGCGTCGCATTTCATTGGCATCGACTACTCGTCGGTACAGATTGCCGAGGCCGAGAAGTCAAAAGCAGCGCTGGGGCTCTCGAACATCGAATTTCGTTGCGAGGATATTCGTGCCGTGGATGTGCGCGCCCTGGGCCCGTTCGATTATGTGATCGCCCATGGCATCTATTCCTGGCTGCCGCCGGATGCGCAGGCCGCCATGCTGGGACTGTATCGCGACGGTCTGGCCGACGATGGCGTCGGCTATATCAGCTACAACACCCTGCCCGGATGGCGCATGGCGAACTTTTCGGCGATGATGCGAAGAGGGTCGAGCAGGCCAAGGCGCTGCTCGACTTCATGGCTGGCGCGATTCCGGAGGGCAATCCTTACGGTGCTTATCTGCGCAGTGAAATGGCGCTGCTCAAGGGCGTCAATGATAGCTACCTGCGCCATGACCATCTCGAGGAGCACAACGAACCGCTTTATTTTCGCGATTTCATGGCACGCGCGAACGCCGCCGGCCTGTACTATCTGGGCGAATCCGAGTTCGGCCTGATGGTCGGCAACGGTATCGCGCCGGAGGCTTATCAACGCATCAAGGCCGAGATTACCGACATCGTGCGCCTCGAACAGTACATGGATTTCCTGCGCAATCGGAGTTTTCGCCAGACCCTGCTGGTGAAGAATGGCGGGGCGATCCGCCGCGATGTTTCCGGAGAGCGCCTGGCGGGCCTGCATGTGGCCGCCTGCCTCAGACCTGCCGAAGGGGCGGCAAATATCGGAAAGCAAGTCCCTGTGCGGTTTTCTGCGCGGGGAGGCCAAACGCTGACCGTGGTCAACCCGGTGACCAAGGCGGCGCTGTCCTGCCTCCTGGATGTTTTTCCGGAGACTCTGCCCATGGCCGAACTCGCCACCCTGGCGCGAGATCGATTGCCTGCTTCCCATCGATCTACGATCAGCGAGTCACAAGACCGGGTCACGCTCCTCAACGACATGCTGGTGGCAGCTACTGCGAGCGGCCTGATTTATCTCGCGGATACCCCGTCACTGGCAGCCGCTCCGGGGGGGCGACCGCTTGGCTGGGCCTACGCGCGCTGGCAGACCGGCAACAGCAACGTGGTCACCAGTTTGCGGCATGAAACCGTGGCGCTGGAGGCCTCTGCACGCTTGCTGCTCGCCGAACTTGACGGCACGCGCGACCGCGCCGCTCTGCGGACGATCCTGTTCGAGGCGATCCGCGACGGCCGACTTTCCGTGCAGCGCGAAGGCGCGACATATGTGCCGCAGGGCGCCGACGATCCGGTCATCGTGGCAGTGCTGGATTCGGCGCTGGCCGGCCTGGCACGAAACGCCTTGCTGCAGTCGGCCTGACCGCAGGATGCCGGACGACGCGTTCGTCGCGCTGTTCATCGTCGGCCTGCTCGGCGCGGGCCATTGCGCCGGCATGTGCGGCGGCATCGTCGGCGCCCTGGCGATGCAGGGTCCGCGAGGTGCCGGCGCGGTTGCCGTCCATCTGGCCTACAACCTCGGCCGCATCGGCAGTTATGCGGCGGCTGGCCTGATCGCCG
>CAZOZD010000368.1:0-1880 GCA_964584195.1 uncultured Burkholderiales bacterium | reverse complement strand
CCCGCCCGACACCCAGCCCGACCTGCCCGCCAGCGCCGAGGAATGGCGCGCCGCCCTGCGCCAGGCCCTGCAGCAAGGCCAGTCACTCAAACTGGTGCATCACAGCCTGCGTAGCAACGACGAAACCGGCATCCACCACGAATGTCCGCTGCGCATCCGCCTCGACGCGAACAGCGACTGGCTGCCCGCCAGCCGCTTCCTGCCCCTGGCCGAACGGCTCGGCCTGGTGCAGGAACTCGATCTCGCCGCGCTGGAGCTGGCCCTGGCCGAACTGGATGAGCAGCCCGGACTGGGTGGCCTGTGGGTCAAGGTCTCTGCCCGCTCCATCGCCGACCCCGAATTCCGCCGCCAGCTGCTGCGCCTCCTGGAACGCCACCCCGACGCCGTCCGCCGCCTGTGGCTGGAAATCCCCGAAGCCGGCGGCCTGCGCCAGCTCGCCGCGCTGCGCGAACTGGCGCGCGCACTCAAGCCGCTCGGCGCGCACCTCGGCCTCGAACATTACGGCCACCATTTCAACCAGATCGGCCTCTTGTACGACCTTGGCCTGGACTTCCTCAAGGTCGATTCAGGCTTCATCCAGGGCATCGACCAGAACCCCGGCAACCAGGCCTTCCTCGCCGGCCTGTGCGAGATCGCCCACCGCATCGGCATGCGGGTCTACGCCGAAGGCGTGGAAACCGAAGCCGAACTCAAGCGGCTGGAAGAACTCGGCTTCGACGGTGTCACCGGGGTCGCGGTGCGGGAGGACTGAACCGCGACCAATGTCCTGGTGCAATCCTGACAACGGGCGGACGGGCCAGTCTGGAGTGCGCTGCCTCGCCCGCCAGGGCGAGCGCCATGGGTTTTCCGTGCCGGGCTGCGTGCGCTGTGCCGACGAGCTCTTACAGGTTCGGCGAGGACCTAGCGGCCATGACATCACGCTGCAGACCGCCTTGTTCGAGGGGGTGCTGCAAGCCGATTCCGCTGACGCCTTGCGCCTGGGCGTACTGACTGGCTTCGGGTACGGCAAGGCGATGGGGCTGGGTTTGCTATCGTTGGCCCGGGTGAGGGGGTGACACCTGTTGCGGGAAGCGCGGATCGTATAAAGTGTTCCCACAAGTGTAGGCACAAACAGGAGCCGAGCATGCAAACCTTCACCATCCGCGACCTGCGCGACCGCACCGGCGAACTGGTGCGCGACGCCGAGGCGGGCAAACTCTCGATTGTCACCAAGCACGGTCAGCCGGTATTCGTGGCCGTGCCGTTCGATGAATTGTTATTGAAAAGCGGCGTCAACGTCGCCCTGGCGGTCAAGCTCTTCGACGAGGAAACCATCTCGCTGGGCAAGGCCGCCCGCTTGGCAGGAATGAACCCTTCGGAATTCATTGATCTGCTGGGAAGCATGCATATCCCCGTAGCGCGCTACGAACCGGGCGAACTGGAAAAGGAGCTGGACAGCTTTGGTTGATATCGTCGTCGCCGATACGGGCCCGCTGATCGCCCTGGCGCGGCTGAAACTGTTGGCGTTGCCAGGCCGGCTGTTCGCCCGCGCCCTGGTCACGCCCATCGTATTGGGCGAATGTCTGGCGAAGCCGGATCGGGGTGAAGGCGTCTTGATTCAGGCTGCATTGGCGGCCGGACATCTTCATTTATCCGAGGCACCGGTCACCGATGCGGATGGGTCGGTCGACCCCGGCGAAGCCAGTTCAATTGCCCTGGCCATGGCGCTGGGCCAGGGTCTGTTGATGGACGACAAGGCCGGACGCAAGCTGGCCCGCCATTTAGGCTGACCTCTTCTCGGAACTGCCGGGCTGCTGGCGCTTGCCAAACGCCAGGGACGTATCGCGCGGGTTCGCCCCTTGCTGACCGCATTGACCGACTCCGGCTATTTCCTGGGCAAC
>CAZOZD010000367.1:0-1885 GCA_964584195.1 uncultured Burkholderiales bacterium | reverse complement strand
AGACCGAGCCTCTCCGAGGACCGGCGTTCCTACACCACGTATCGCGACATGACCCCTCGTGAAGGTCATTTGGTGGGACGGTCAGGGTGCTTGCATGTTCCTGAAGCGGCTGGAGAAGGGGCGGTTTATCTGGCCCTCGGCCAAAGAGGGCAAGGTCGCCCTAACGCCCGCGCAGTTGGCGATGCTTCTGGAAGGGATGAGGAGGATCAGGATTTGGTCCAGTGGACCAAATCCCCGACGCAAGTGGCGGGCGCCGCAGAGGACCTGGCGACCTTTGGCCGCGGGATAGTCTGCCGTCCTGCAAGAGAAGGATTCCCACAAGGAATACAGTGGGATAAACTTCTCGCATGCTGGATAAAACCCTGACCTTGCCGGAAGACCCCGAGGAGCTGCGCAGCTTCACCGCGCGGCTTCTGTCCGAGGTGAAGGCTCAGGCAATCCTGATCGAGAGTGAGGAGCGGTCCTGCGAAGCAGGATCGAGCCGTCCAGTGGACGGATCGAAGTGAGGAACGCCCGGAGCGCAAGCGCAGGGCAGACACCAGTTGGCCGGGCACCGCGCGCACCGGTTTGGCGCGTCGTCGGAGACGGCAGAACAGCTTCAGCTGGCGCTTGAGACCAGCGAGATCGCCGCCGCTGCCATGACGGCGCGGATGAAGCTGCCGGACATCGAGGACAAGAACAAACCGAAGCGCCGTACGATCCCGGATCACATTCCCCGGATGGAGGTGGAACTGACCCCAGGCGCCGAGGCCTGTGCCGATTGTGGCGGGCGCCTGCGCCGGATCGGCGAAGATGTGACCGAGGAACTGGAATACGTCCCGGGCCGCTTCCTCGTGAACCGCATCGTCCGGCCCCGGCTAACCTGTTCCTGCTGCGAACGCTTCGTTCAGGCGCCGCTTCCGTCGCGCCCCATTGAGCGCGGCCGCCCGGGGCCGGGCCTGCTGGCCCATGTGCTGGTCAGCAAATATGCCGACCACCTGCCGCTTTACCGCCAGTCCCGGATCTTGGACCGCGAGGGCCTCGACCTCGACCGTTCCACGCTGGCCGATTGGGTCGGCAAGACGACCGCCCTCCTTGAACCGCTGGCCGATGCGATCGGACGCCATGTCCTGTCGGCCGAGGCGATCTTCGCCGATGACACGCCTGTCAGCATGCTGGCGCCCGGCACCGGCAAAACCCAGACGGCGAGGCTCTGGACCTATGCCCGCGACGAACGACCGTGGGGCGGCACCGCGCCACCGGCAGCCTGGTATCGCTTCTCCGGTGACCGCAAAGGCCAGCACCCGAAGGATCACCTCGCCCGCTTCCGCGGCTGGATGCATGCCGACGGCTATGCCGGATTCGAGGATCTCTATCGAACCGGGGCAATCCGCGAGGTCGCCTGCATGGCTCATGTCCGGCGCAAGTTCGTCGACATCTACCGATCGCAAGGCTCGCCGATCGCCGAAGAAGCCATCGGCCGGATCGCGCAACTCTACGCCGTCGAGAAAGAGGCCCGAGGTTCGCCGCCTGATCGTCGAGCCGAGCTGCGACAAGCCCATTCCGCCCCGATCTTCAACGATCTGGAGCGCTGGCTCGCCCTGCAACTCACCACGGTCTCAGGCAAATCCCCGATTGCTTCGGCCATCCGCTATGCCCTGACCCGCATGGAACGCCTGCGACCCTACCTCGACCACGGCATCCGCGAGCTCGACAATAACGCCGCCGAACGCCGCATGCGCGCCATCGCCCTCGGCCGCAAGAACTACCTCTTCGTCGGCTCCGAGGCGGGCGGCAAGGCCGCCGCCATCGCCTACACCCTGATCGAGACCGCCAAGCTCAACACCGTCGATCCCCACGCCTGGCTCGCCGACACCCTCGCCCGCATCCCGGACTACAAGATCAC
>CAZOZD010000366.1:0-1890 GCA_964584195.1 uncultured Burkholderiales bacterium | reverse complement strand
AGCGCCTGGGCGCTCGGTATACGGTTACGTTCGACCGCAAAGCGGCTCAAGTGTCGCAGTTCACTCTGCTAACTTGATTGTTGTCGGCGCCTGCGGAACCGGCCCGCAAGACCGGGCATCGCACAGGGTTCACCCCAGCAGGGCCTCGATGTCGCGGGCCAGTTCGGCTGGTGCGGTGGTCGGGGCGTAGCGGCGCGTCACCCGACCCTGGCGGTCTGCGAGGAACTTGGTGAAGTTCCACTTGATGGCCTCGCTGCCCAGCAGACCGGGCGCGGCATGGGTGAAGAAACGGTAGAGGGGATGGGCATCGGCTCCGTTCACCTGAATCTTTGCGGACAGGGGAAAGCTGACGCCGTAGCGGCTGGTGCAGAAGTCGCGGATGTGGGCCGCGTCGCCCGGTTCCTGGTGGCCGAACTGGTCGCAGGGGCAGCCCAGCACCACCAGGCCGCGCTCGCGGTATTCGCGCCAGAGTGTTTCCAGACCGGCGTACTGGGGGGTGAAGCCGCATTCGCTGGCGGTGTTCACCACCAGCAGCACGCGGCCGGCGTAGTCCGCCAGGTTCAGCGTGCCGCCGTCCAGGGCGGGCAGGGTGAAGTCGTGCAGCGATGTACTCATGTGGGGCCTGCGAAGCTGGGATATCGGTATGCGTAGACCCATGCCATAAAGGTCAAACTGACCGGCCCCGCCCGCCCCGGCGGAGCGGGCGGGGCGGCAGGAACTCAGTATTGATCGGCCATCCATTCGTCCAGCGGCACGCAGGCGCGTTCGTTGGGCTTGGCGCTACCGCCCAGCAAGGGCGTCAGGCAGATGTATTCCACGCCGTCCTCGGCCTTCAGGTTGCTGACGGGCAGCCTGCCCACGGTCTCGAAGCCGCGGGTCTCCATGAGAATGAAATCGAACTGGTCGCCGACGGTGACCTCCAGCCGGCCGCCGTTGCCTTCCCCGTACTTGGCCCACCAGGATTGGGGATCGATGCCGTCGTAGCTGGGCGATACCGAATCGCTGCCATGCTGGTGCCAGGCCATGATGGTGGGGTTCTGCATCTGGCTGTCGCAGGCGGCGGACTTGGCCATTGCGCTGGCCATGGCGAAAGTCAGATTGTGGTCGGGGTAGTCAACGCGAAGGGTCTGCATGGTCTTCTCCTTGAGTGTGAGGGGTTGCGGAGGACAGCGGGTGTCGCCCCGTACTTATTTGTCTAGGACAAATAAAAAATAGTTCAAGGAAAATTCAAATAATATATTAAATGTCCAGGACAGAAATGGAATGAACATGCCCGGAGGTGTGTTTACGCAGGCCGGGAATCGCAGCTTGGCCGAGACGGCCGGGGACTCAGGAGCCTGCTGCGTCCATCAGCGCAAGGAACAGGTTCAGCGCCCTCTGCGCCCCGCAGGGCGCGGTGTCGCGCAGCCGGCGCAGGCGCTCGGCGGCCTGTGTGCCGGCGTCGCCCGCCACGCAGGGGCCGTAGCCCATGCTCCAGTCGGCGAACTGCCTGCGCTGCAGCGGTTCCCTGAACAGCAGGCGCATATCCGCGTGGCGGGGATCGCTGCCCAAGCGCGCCAGCAGTTCGTCCAGCGCGGCACCCGGTCCCTCCAGGATCTGGAAGAACAGACCGCCGTGGCATTGCAGGTGGCCGCTGATGTCGCGGCTTGCATTGTTTCGCCTGGATTGTTCGAGGATGCGCTCGATGTCGGCCTGGCCGATGCCGGGAGCGGCCACGCTGATATAGGCGAGATGCTGGAGGGGCATGGCTGGAGGGCGGAGATGCGCGAGGGCGGCAAGCTTGCGGCAACTTCCGCGGCCCGGCAAGCACAGGCCTGCCACGATGAGCCCGCGTCCATACGGGAACCTTGGCGCCCCCACCGCGACAAACACAGGGTTCGGCAGCGAGCC
>CAZOZD010000365.1:0-1893 GCA_964584195.1 uncultured Burkholderiales bacterium | reverse complement strand
TGCCTCTCCCTCCGGGAGAGGCCGACGCGGAGCGGCGGGTGAGGGAGCCCGGCTGCAAAACCTACAAGTCCAACCGAGGAATCCAGGTTCATTCTAGCTGACGATGGTGCGCTACAGCATCGCGTGACGTGAGGCGCGGCGGGACGCTCAATGCCCGCCGGCGACGCGTTCGCGCCAGGCGTGGGCTCGGGCCAGGGCCTCCGAGGCATCCACCCGTATGCTTTGCCCGCCGGCGACGACGGCCTGGCCGTTGACCCAGACATGGCTCACCTGTTCCCGTCCGGCGCAGTAGACCAGTTGGGAGACCGGGTCGTAACAGGGCTGGCTGCGCGGTGTCGCCAGATCCACCGCCACCACGTCGGCCGACTTGCCGACCTCCAGGGAGCCGATGCGATCGTCCAGTCCGAGGGCGCGGGCGCCCGCCAGGGTGGCCATTTCCAGCGCACGCTGCGCCGGCAGCGCGGCCGGGTCGCCCGCCACGCCCTTCGCCAGCAGCGCGGCCAGGCGCATTTCCGCGAACAGGTCCAGGCGGTTGTTGCTGGCCGCGCCGTCGCTGCCGATGCCGACGTTGACGCCCGCCGCCAGCAGCCTGGCCACCGGCGCGAAGCCGCTGGCCAGCTTGAGATTGGAGGCGGGGCAGTGGGCGACGTGGCAGCCGTGCGTGGCCAGCATGTCGATCTCCTCTTCGCTCACATGCACCGCGTGTACCGCCGTCAGATTCGGCCCCAGCAGGCCCAGGCCGCGCAGCCGGGCGAGGGGGCGCGGGCCGTGGTGTTGCAGGCTGTGGCGGATCTCGTCCTCGGTTTCGTGGACGTGCATGTGCACCGGCAGGTCCAATTGGGCGGCATAGGTGACGACCTTCTCCAGCGCCCGGTCGCCCACGCTGTAGGGTGCGTGCGGAGCCAGGCAGAAATGGACCAGTGCATGGTCCCGCCAGGCATCCCGCACCGCCAGGCCCTTGCCCAGATAGTCGTCGGGGTCGGCGGCGTAGGGGGTGGTCGCATCCAGCACGATGATGCCGGCGGCGATGCGCATGCCGGTTTCCACCGCCGCTTCCACCGCCGCTTCCGGAAAGAAGTACATGTCGTTGAAACAGGTGATGCCGCCTTCCAGCATTTCCAAGCAGGCCAGACGGGTGCCGTCGCGCACGAAATCGGCGCATACGTGGCGGCCCTCGGCCGGCCAGATGTGTTGCGTCAGCCAGCTCATCAGCGGCAGGTCGTCGGCGTAACCGCGCAGCAGGTTCATCGCCGCGTGCGTGTGCAGGTTGACCAGGCCGGGCATGAGGACATGTCCCGGCAGGCGCAGGCGTTCGGTCGCGTTCCAGGCATCGGCCTGGGAAGTTGGCGCCAGCGCGGCGATGCGGCCGTCGCGCAGCAGCAGGCTGTGCTGTTCCAGCACCCGGCCGCTCGGTCGCACCGGCACGATCCAGCCGGCATCGATGCGCAGATCGGCGTGCGGGTCGGACGGTAGGCTCATGGCGGGCTCCGGACGGGCGGGAAGGGGGGCAATGCTACCGGCAAGGCGGGTTTCGAGTCACTTTTCCGGGGGTTGCAGGGGGGGTACGTGCTAAAATCGCGCGGATTTTTGCCCACCATAACAACTCCTTAACGGACATAACTTTGAGAAGACGCCCCGAAGAATGAATACCCTGAAGGGCATAAAAGTCATGTCCGTTTCCCTCCCTTGCAGGGCGCGCCCCGGACTGCATTCCGGGGCCGTTCGGCGGGCGCGGAGCATGCTCCGCGAAACCCCCGCCTCACCCCCCAGCCCCCCTCCCGCTCGCGGGAGAGGGGGGCTTCAAGAGTCGCTGACGCGACTTTCACGTTAAAGAGACCGCTTCCCCCATGGAAAACCAGTTCGCCAAAGAGACGCTCCCGGTCAGTCTGGAAG
>CAZOZD010000364.1:0-1898 GCA_964584195.1 uncultured Burkholderiales bacterium | reverse complement strand
CCTTGATGCCCGCGCGGATCTTGCCGCCCGTGGGCAGGCGGGGCGTTCCGTTCGTGCCGTTACCCAGCAGGGTGGGCAGAGCGACAGGCCCGCCGTGCAGCACGACGGCGGGCCCGGGATCGGGAGATGGAGAAGAGGCCATCGGCGTTCCTCGGTGGGCGTCGGGGGATTCCGACGAACCATCGTCCCGCGAGGAAGCGGGTTTTCAACCCCCCGATACTGCGACCTGGAGGAATCGATCTTCCTCAAACGGCCGCTTGCGCCTGTTGCCGTCGTTCATGCCGCCGTGACATGCAACAGGTTTCGGTCCAATTCAGAGTTCGATCAGCTCTACAGGCGACGTTCACCACTGCCCTGATTGATGCATTTGAAATTGGTGGCAGGGTCAACTGTGTTGGCCATGGGTCGCAGAATTCAGAGTTCAGCGCCGAACCCGGCTTCGGCAATGTCAGAAGACATGAAAAACTGGCCGGGAGTTGGTTCGGGATGTGGCCAGAGAAAGTGCATGTCCTCGCCCCAAGACCCTCGCGCGTAGACCCGCTCAGAGCCACCCTGCGCGCCGGAAACGCCAGAACAGCAGGCCGGCCGCGCACCCGATCACCCCCAGCGCCATCGGGTAGCCCCAGGCCCATTTGAGCTCGGGCATGTGCTCGAAGTTCATGCCCCAGATGCCGGCCAGTGCGGTGGACACCGCGAAGATCGCCGCCCAGGCGGCCAGCCGCTTGGTGACCTCCGACTCCTCGATCGTGACCATCGACAGGTGCACCTGCATGGCGGTGCCGATGGTCTCGCGCACGCCGTCCACGCCGAGCTGGATGCGCGCCAGGTGGTCGTGCACGTCGCGGAAGAACTCCTGGCTGCGCGCACAGACCGCGGGCACGCGCCCGCCGTGCAGCTTGCCCACCACCTCCAGCAGCGGCGCCACGGCGTGCCGCGTCGCCGTGGCGCGCTGCTTCAGGGCGTACAGGTGTTCGATGTTGGTGCGCGCGGCGTTGCGCTGGAAGATCTGGCCCTCGAGCCGTTCGAGCTCGGTCTCCAGCGACTCCAGCACAGGGAAGTAGCGGTCCACGACCGCGTCCATCAGCGCGTAGAGCACGAAGCCCGCCCCCTGGCGCAGGTGCTCCGGCTCGCTCTCGCAGCGCTGCCGCACGCCCAGGAAGCCTTCCTGGCTGTCGCGCCGCACCGACAGCACGAAGTTCAGCCCGGCAAAGATCGCCACCTCGCCGAACGCGAGTTCGCCGTCGCGCCACTCCGGCAGCCTCATCACCACGAACAGCGTCTGGCCGTACTCCTCGATCTTGGGCCGCTGGTGCCCGTGACGCGCGTCCTCCACCGCCAGTTCATGCAGGTCGAACTCCTCCTGCATCTGCGCCAGTTCCTCGTCGGTGGCATCACGCAGCGCCACCCAGACGAAACAGCCCGGGCGGGCCAGCCACTGGTCGATGTCCTGGACCTCGATGTCGGCGAGCTTCCGACCATCCTCGTAGACAACGCAATTGATCAGCACGACGACATGTCCTCCCGGACCCTATTTTCGTTCACGGTTCGTCTGGGGCGGCCAACACGCGCCTGTGGCCGGAAACTGCTGCGGCACGCACGATCGGCCATGAGCCCAAGCATGAGGGAAACGCCCGCCATCATCCCAACGCGCCTCACCCATTCCCTGACACCGCTGCCGGCAGCCGGCACGAATGCGGATCCGGGCGCCCACGGGTGCCGGTGTGCGATGCGCATCGCACCAGACACATCCGGTGGCGGGCGGGCCCAAGCAGGCGCCAGGCGGCGATCAGCAGCGGCGAGCTGCGCACCAGCGGGTACAGGCCGGGCGATCAGGTTTCAGGTCACGTGCATCAGCACGGACAAGCCGATGGCGACGACCGCGAAGCCGTCGGTCATGG
>CAZOZD010000363.1:0-1905 GCA_964584195.1 uncultured Burkholderiales bacterium | reverse complement strand
TGGTGTTCGCCGACTGGCTGCGCGGTTTCGGCAACCTGCTCATCATCGACCACGGCGGCGGCTACCTCAGCCTGTACAGCAATAATGAAAGCCTGTATAAACAACCGGGTGACACCGTGCGCGCCGGCGACGTCATCGCCACGGTCGGCAACACGGGTGGTCAGGAATCCCCGGGGCTCTACTTCGAGCTGCGGCATCAAGGCAAACCTTTCGACCCCATGACGTGGGTAGCGAGTCGATAAATGTCCGGTAAATTCAAACAGATCACCCTGCTTGGCCTGGGCGTGGTGCTCGGCGCCGCCCTCACCCTGCACTACCCGGCGGTCGCCAACCGCCAGCCGGAGCCGCTGCCGCTCGAGGATCTGCGCGCATTCACCGAGATATTCGGTCGCATCAAGAACGACTACGTCGAGCCGGTCGACGACAAGAAGCTCATCACCGAGGCCATCAACGGCATGCTCTCCGGCCTCGACCCGCACTCCGCCTATCTCGACGTGGAGGCATTCAAGGACCTCCAGGTCGGTACCCAGGGCGAATTCGGCGGCCTCGGCATCGAGGTCGGCATGGAAGACGGCTTCGTCAAGGTCGTCTCGCCCATCGAGGACACCCCCGCCCACCGCGCCGGAATCAAGAGCGGCGACCTCATCATCCGCCTCGACGACACCCCGGTGAAGGGGATGAGCCTCAACGACGCCGTCAAGCGCATGCGCGGCAAGCCCGGTACCGACATCACCCTCACCATCCTGCGCAAGGGCGAGAACAAGCCCATCGTCACCAAGCTGACCCGGGCGGCGATCAAGATCAAAAGCGTCAAGCACACCCTGGCCGAGCCAGGTTACGGCTATGTGCGCATCACCCAGTTCCAGGAACAGACCGGTGATGCCCTGGTGAATGCGCTCAAGGACCTGCACGAACAGAACAAGGGTGAGCTCAAGGGCCTCATCCTCGACCTGCGCAACAACCCCGGCGGCCTCCTCAATGCCGCGGTCGGCGTGTCCGCCGCGTTCATGAAGCCGGGTGAACTGGTGGTATATACCGATGGCCGCGGCGAGGACGCCCGCATGCGCCTGACCAACTCCCGCGAACACTACCTGCGTCCCGGCGAGAAGGACTACCTGCGTACCCTGCCCGCCTGGGCCAAGAACGTACCCATGGTGGTGCTGATCAATGGCGGCTCGGCCTCCGCCTCGGAGATCGTCTCTGGTGCCCTGCAGGACCACAAGCGGGCGCTCATCGTCGGCACGCAGAGCTTCGGCAAGGGATCGGTGCAGACCATCCTGCCGCTCGCCAACGGCACCGCCATCAAGCTCACCACCGCCCGCTATTACACCCCCGGTGGCCGCTCCATCCAGGCCAAGGGCATCGCCCCGGACATCGTCGTCGAGGAAGGCACCGTGGCCGCCGGCGAAGCCCGCCGGGTCGAGGTGCGCGAGGCCGATCTGGAACGCCATCTCAGCAACGGCCAGGAACCCGACCCTGCCAAACCCAGCCGTGGCGGCGACAAGGGCCAGCCCGACAAGCCGACTGCGGAGCCGGGCGAGATCGTGTCCCGCAACGACTACCAGTTCAACCAGGCATTGATCCTGCTCAAGGGGCTGAACGTCCTGAAAAGCCGTTGAAGCGCCGGGGAAGGGAGGGCGATGAGCACGCCATGCGACATCCACAAGCGGCGCGAAATCGAATTCCACCCCACCCCGCCCCGCCAGACCGAGCGCGCCCTGGCCTTCCTCGGCCAGTTGCCCAGGCTTGAGACGCGCCGCCTGGACGAGCGCCGCATCGAAGTCTCCTACTGCGTCAGCGACTACACCCTGGAGGCGATCGAATCAGCGCTGACCGAGATCGGCTGCCACCTCGAAGCCACCCTCCTCATCCGCCTGAAGCGGGCGCTGTACCATTACATCGAGG
>CAZOZD010000362.1:0-1951 GCA_964584195.1 uncultured Burkholderiales bacterium | reverse complement strand
ACTACGGCCGGGTGCCGGCCGGCTCGGTGGTGGTGAGCGGCAACCTGCCCTCCGCCGACGGCAAGTACAGCTTGTATTGCGGGGTGATCGTCAAGAAGGTGGACGAGAAGACGCTGTCCAAGGTCGGCATCAACGAATTGCTGCGCGGCATCTGAACGCATACCGGCCGGGCACGCCCGGCCCCTTCCAGCGGAAACCATCATGACCGACCTTTCCCAGGCCGAAGCCGAGAAAATCATCGCCAGCGTGTCGATTCCGCCCCGTCCCGCGGTAGTCACCACGATTCTGGAGGAGCGCAACAAGGACGAGCCCGATCTGCCCCGCATCGCCCGCCTGATCGCCACCGACGTGGGCCTCGCCGCCGCCGTGCTGAAGACCGTGAACTCCCCGCTGTTCGGCCTGCGGCGCCAGGTCACCTCCATCGAGCACGGCGTCAGCATGCTCGGCATGAAGAACGTCGGCGCCCTGGTCATGGGCCTGTCCCTGCGCAACGCGGTGCCCACCCAGGGGCTGGATCGTTTCTGGGACGAGGCGGCGCGCACCGCCCTGGTGTCTGCCTACCTGGCTCAGGCGCTAGGCTGCGCCAGCCGGGAAGACGCGCATGTCTTCGGCCTCTTCCACAACGCCGGCATTCCCCTGCTGATGCGCCGTTTCCCGAATTACAAGGACGTGCTGCGCAAGGCGAATGCCGAGAGCGGGCGCAGCTTCACCGACGTGGAGGACGCCGAACTGGGCACCAACCATGCGGTGGTGGGCGCCCTGCTGGCAAAGGGCTGGCAACTGCCGGAACCGATCCGCCAGGCCATCGGCCAGCACCATGACCTCGACATCTTCGCTTCGCATCTGCCCGCCGAGTCGCTCAACCTGGTGGCCTTGTCCCTGCTTTCCGAGCACATCGAAAGCACCATGTCCCGCCTGTCCGCCCACGTCGAATGGGAGAAACGCGGCGGTACCGCGCTGTCCCATCTGATGCTTGACGAGGAGCAGTTCGAAGAGCTGATCAAGGATGCCCAGAACATGCTGGAGGAATCCGGGCTCTGATCCCGGCGCCCCGCCCACCCCGGCCATGGCCTGGCAATTCTGGATCGACCGGGGCGGCACCTTCACCGACCTCGTCGCCCGAGCGCCGGACGGCCGGCTGATCCAGCGCAAGCTGCTCTCCGAGCAGACCTCCGCCCGCCGCGACGCGGCCATCGCCGGCATGCGCGAAATCCTCGGCCTGGCGCCGGACGCGCCGATTCCCCCGGGCCTCGTGACCGCCGTAAAGATGGGCACCACCGTGGGCACCAACGCCCTGCTCACCCACACCGGCGAACCCACCCTGCTGGTGGCCACCGAGGGCTTTGCCGACGCACTGGAAATCGGCGATCAGGCCCGACCCGAAATCTTCGCCCTGGACATCCGCAAGCCCGCTCCCCTGTATGCGCGGGTGATCGAGGTGGGCGAGCGCATCGCCGCCGACGGCGGCGTGCTCCGTCCACTGCAACGGGAGGCCCTGGCGCAAGGCCTGGCGGAGGCTCGCAAGTCGGGCCTGAAGGCCTGCGCCATCGCCTTCCTGCACGCCTGGAAGAACCCCGCTCACGAGCTGGAAGCCGGCGCGCTCGCCCGGGCGGCGGGCTTCGAGCAGGTGAGCCTGTCGCACCAGGCCAGTCCCCTGATCAAGTTCGTGCCGCGCGCGGAGACCGCGGTGCTGGACGCCACCCTGTCCCCCCCGGTGCGCCGCTACGTCGACCAGGTGGCGGCGGCCCTGCCGGCCGACACCCGGCTGGAATTCATGCAGTCCCACGGCGGCCTGGCCGAAGCCGTCCATTTCCGGGGCAAGGACAGCGTCCTCTCGGGCCCCGCCGGCGGCCTCATGGGCATGGCCAAGACGGGACGGGCGGCGGGTTTCGACAAGCTCATCGGCTTCGACATGGGCGGCACCTCGACCGACGTCTCCCTCTTCGCCGGC
>CAZOZD010000361.1:0-1961 GCA_964584195.1 uncultured Burkholderiales bacterium | reverse complement strand
TGTGGGTGGTGGAGACGATGAGGTTGGCGCGCACCACCAGGTCGTTCTCGTCCACCCGGTAGTGGTGGATGAGGGTGCCGCGCGGCGCCTCGATCATGCCCACGCCGCGTTCCCGGCGCTCGCCGGTGACCACCAGGTCGTTCCCCAGCAGGTCGTCGTCGTGCAGCAGTTCCTTGATCATCTCGGCGGCGTGCAGCATCTCGATCATGCGCGCCCAGTGGTAGCCCAGGGTGGACCCCGCGGGGCGGCCGCCGTCGCAGGCGAGGAAGTCCCTGCGCTCGTGGTCGGCGAAGGGAGTGGGGATGAAGTCGCACTGCGCGACCCGGGTCAGCGGTCCGACCCGGTACCAGCCTTCATCCGGACCGAACTGGCGGAAAAAGGGGAATTTCATGTAGGACCAGGGCTTCACCTGCTCGTGGATGTGATCCCAGTAGTGGCCGTATTCCAGGTGGTCGAAAAGGGTCCGGCCGTCCTTGTCGCGGGCGCGCAGGCCGCCGTGGTAGAGGTCCATGGCGCCGTCGGCGCGGATCAGGGAGAGGCTGTGGGCGTCGAAGCGGCCGAACCCGTTGTACAGATCCAGGTTCTGCTCGAACAGTCGCCGCGCGAGATGCACCGCCTCGCGGCTCCAGCCGATGACCGGGTAGATGTCCTTGAGCAGGAAGTCCCGCTCTTCCGTCGTAATGTTCTTGTTCACCCCGCCTGGGATGGCGCTGGTGCCGTGCACCCGCTTGCCGGCGGTGACGCGGATGACCTCCTGGCCATACTTGCGCAGCAGCACGCCCTGTTTGGCGATGTCCGGGTACTCGGCGGCGACGCCGACGATGTTGCGCCTGGCCATGTCGGAATCGAAGCCGAACAGCAGGTCCGGCGAGGACAGGTGGAAGAAGTGCAGGGCGTGCGATTGCAGGATCTGGCCGTAGTGCATGAGCCGGCGCAGCTTCTCGGCGGTCGGGGTGAGATGATCGACGCCGACGATCTGGTCCATGGCCTTGGATGCGGCCAGGTGGTGGGACACCGGGCAGATGCCGCACAGCCGCTGCACCATCACCGGGATTTCCCAGAACGGCCGACCCTGCACGAATTTCTCGAAGCCGCGGAATTCGACGATGTGCAGGCGGGCCTGTCGCACGTGGTCGTCCTCGTCCAGCAGCAGGGTGACCTTGCCGTGGCCCTCGACCCGGGAGATGGGCTCGATGGCGACCCGGCGCAGGGCCTCGGGGTTTTTCGCGGTTTCCAGTTCCAGGCTCATGCGTGCAAACCTCAGTCGTACTTGATCAGACCGTGCCCCAGCCTGGGCGTGCGCCCGGCGATGAGGTCGGTGAGGAATTTCCAGATGGCGTCGGCCGAGGGCGGGCAGCCGGGGATGAAGTAATCCACCTTCACCACCTCGTGCAGCGGATGCACCTTGTCCAGCGGCAGCGGCAGTTCCGGGTCGTTGGGGATGAGGCCGTGCTCCAGGCCGCCCTCGGTGAGATAGACCTCCGACAGGCAATCGCCCAGGTCCAGGTGGTTGCGCTGCGCCGGCAGGCCGCCGGTCACCGCGCAGGCGCCGATGGCGATGAGGGTCTTGCAGTTGCGGCGGAACTCGCGCAGCACGTGGACGTTTTCCGCGTTGCAGATGCCGCCCTCGACGATGCCGATGTCGCAGGGGCCGCAATGCTTGATGTCCGTCAGCGGCGAACGGTCGAACTCGATCAGGTCCAGCAGCGGGAACAGGCGCTCGTCGATGTCCAGAAAGGACATGTGGCAGCCGAAGCAGCCGGCCAGGGAGGTGGTGGCGACGCGCAGCTTCTTCTTCGTTTCGACGGGCGCGTTCATTCTTCCACCTCGCAGGCGGCGCAGTGGCCGGCGCCCGTGGGCGGCCGCGGCGCGTCGCGCAGGGCCTGGGCGCTGATGGGTTCGGGGTCGTAGCGGCGCTGGCCGATGGGCTGGGCGAAGCCGACCCGCTTCTTCAGGATCAC
>CAZOZD010000360.1:391-1963 GCA_964584195.1 uncultured Burkholderiales bacterium | reverse complement strand
CCAGCTCCTGAGGACCTGAAAGTGTGGCTTGCTCAGGGAATGGGGTGGGGTTGAGTGTGCGCACGTCATAAATCTTGCCGGCCCCAGAACTACGTTCCCCGATGCTTCTGAATCAGGTCATACGCGAGCTGGATTTCCTTGGCCTTCTCGGTGGCGAGGGCAATCATGTCTTCCGGCAGGCCCTGGCCGGTGAGCTTGTCCGGGTGGTGCTGGCTCATCAGCTTGCGCCAGGCGCGCTTGATGTCCTGATCACTGCTTTCCGGGGAGACGCCCAGGGCCTTGTAGGCGTCGTGCAGAGCGGCTTCATGACTCGGCTGGCCACTGGCGAAATGGGCCTGGTTCTGCACCATGTCCATCAGCTTGCGGTAGCTGGCCGCATCGAATCCGAGCCGGGTGGCCAGGTCGGCCAGGAAGGCGTCTTCGGCCGGGTGCAGGTGGCCGTCGACCAAGGCCAGGGTGATGAGGACGGAGAGCAACAGCTGGCGCAGGTCGCGGGTGTGGCCGCAGACCGACATGAACCGGGCGAGGGTGGCTTCGAGGTCGGTTTGCGGGTCGACGCCGCGCTTGAACAGGGCGATGGCCTGGCTGCGGTGTTCGGGGGTGAGGCCAAGCTTCTGGATCAGCGCCTCGGTATGCGCGATCTCGGCTTCCGAGACCCGGCCATCGGCCTTGGCCAGGCGGCCGGTGGCGATGAACAGGGTTTCCAGAAAGACGGCCTGGCGCTGCGCGTGGTTCAGCGGGTTGACGCCGCCGCGACCGTAGCGGCGGGCGCGGTCGATGAACCAGCCAGCGATGAGGCCGAGGGTGGCGCCGATCACGCCAAGGAGGTAATAGCCGGCAACGAGGCCGATGAGTTTGAACACGTGGGCTCCAGTCTTGAGGGATGTGAAATCAGGAAGCACGCCGCCAGACCAGGCAGCGATTGTTGGCGGGCATGGCGTGGTCTTCGATGAGATGAAACCCGATCCCCCTCGCCAGGGCGTCGACTGCCTCGAAATCGCGGATACCCTGGTGGGCGCCGCGTGCCTTCAGCCAGTCGTCGAAATCGGCATTGCTTTCGCTGGTGTATTTGCCGCCATAGTTGAAGGGGCCGTAGACGATCAGCGTCGCCGTTTCGGCGAGCACGCCGGACAGGCCGGCGAACAGGCGCTCCACCTCGGGCCAGGCCATGATGTGCAGGGTATTGGCGCTGAATACCGCGTCATGGCGTTGACGGGGCCAGGGTCCATTGACGTCCAGTTCGATCGGCGCGGGGGTGTTGGGCCGTGCGGCATCGTCGAGCCACATCCGGATGCCCGGCAGATTCTCGGCGCGGTCGCTGGCCTGCCAGGTCAGGTGGGGCAGATGGGTGGCGAAATACACCGCATGCTGGCCGGTGCCGCTGCCGATCTCCAGCACCCGTTGCGGCGCGGCCAGATGCTCGCGCAGCACCGCCAGAATCGGTTCGCGGTTGCGTTCGCTCGACGCCGAGTAGGGTTTGTCCGCCCCCATCCTCAGGCCAGAAGTGCCACGAGGCCACGCCAGACGCACAGTAGCGCGAGCGCCAGCAGCACGATGAAGCTCAGCAAGGTG
>CAZOZD010000360.1:0-381 GCA_964584195.1 uncultured Burkholderiales bacterium | reverse complement strand
GGAATGGGGCTTGTTCGAGGTGCTCATGGTGCGGGGGGACGGGCCCCATGGCTCAGGTGGCGAGGGGCAGATTTTGCCAGTGCGTAGTGTAGCCCGGCGTCACCCGGTCCCGGCGCATCCGCCAGGGCTGGCCGATGCCCTCGGCCGCGAAGCGCAGGGTGCCGCGCCCCATCTCCTGGTTCACCCGGTCAAGGGTGGCCAGCAGGCGGTCGCGGCGTTCCGTGTCCGCCGGCGGTTCGGGATTGAACAGGTCCCCCTGGCTCACCCCGGCCGGCTGCAGGTCGAGCAGCATCACCCCGGCCTTCTTGTAGCGGTAGCCGGTGCGAAAAATGCGGCGCAGCCCGGCGCGGGCGGCGGCGATCAGGCGGGCCGTGTCATCGG
>CAZOZD010000359.1:0-1993 GCA_964584195.1 uncultured Burkholderiales bacterium | reverse complement strand
CAGATGGGCGATGTGCTCCTTCGGCTGCGGATCGACGGCGTGCCCCGGCCCATGGAGGTCCAGCTCGATCCCAACCCCATGGAGGGCTACACGCAGAACTTCTACTCGCTGCTGGATCAGGTGCCGGAGGAGTACTTCGACCAGATCCCGGGCGTGCCGGCGCAGATGTGCATCGGCCTCCTCATCCTGGGCAATCTTTGAGAGCAGCAGCATGGCCAGCGTCCCGGCGCGCGGGCAACCGGTCTGCATGTGCCGGGCAAGATGGGCCAGGGCTCCTGCGACCAGACGCGCTGGCGCGGGTTCGTCGAGCGCGATGGAGTGTGTTGTTGGCTGCCGGACTTCCACCCGGGCGGGATGCACTGCGTTCATGTCGGTTCTCCTTGCGTGGAATGATTCGAAAGCTTCCGCAGCGCCTGCACGCCCGCCGCAGCGGAACGCCCCTCGACCAGCTGCGTCAGCGCAGCCGCGATGCTGGCCACGCCGGAACTGCGTATCAGCAGGCACGGCTTGCCGGATTGCTTGCAATGCTTCTTCAACTGGTAATAGGCCAGGTGGCCAACACAGTCGGTCGGGCAGATCACCGCATCCGAGGCGGCCAGAAGTTCGGGCAGGCGTGACAGGGCCTCCTCGCGTCCACCATCATGGTGGATCAGGCGCACCCCGAGCCGCTCGGCCAGTTGCCGATACTGGGGCAGGAGCGGTACCCGGCCGCCGACACAAAGCACACAGCGGCCCGCCGCGGACCCGGTGCATCGTTCGCAGGCACGATCGCAGTCCGCCGTGCCTTCGGCATCGGCCAGCCACAGCCGCTCCAGTGCATCCCGCTCGGCCATGACTTCTTCCAGGCTGCGCAGCATCTGTTCAAGCTCGCTGCCCAGACGGGCCAGCCGCTCTTCCTGGGCCAGCGTGCGCGCCTCCAGCTCACGGGCCCGGCCGGCCTGCATCTCGGCCAGCATCAATCGGCGCCCCAGGGCCACCATGGCCTGTCCGGACTCCAGTTCGCACACCCGGGTCCGCAGGGTTTCGGCCATGCCGACCTGCTCCCTGGACTGATCCCGCTCGCGTTCCAGAACCTGGATGCGTTCTGCCTGCTGGCGCAGCCGTTCGGCCAGCCGTGACCTTTCCGCCTGAAGTCCGGCCCGCTCCCGCTCCAGCCACTCGACCCGGCGCAGATCGGCGGCCTGCCCTGCCCCGACCTGGTGCGACAGCATGTGCACGTCGGCATAGACCATGTTCCGGGTTTCAGCGCTGGCCGCCCTGTGCGTCAGTGCCGCCCACATCGGTCCGGCCACCTCGCCGCGTTCGAGATGCGTGCGCCACAGCCCGGCGACCGCGGCATCCTCCCGGACCTGCTCGAACGCGCCCAGATAGCGTGCGAACTTTCGATCCAGCAACTTCTGCATGGATTCAGCCACCGGATTGCGTGAACAGGACAGATTGACCGCTTCGACATGCAGGCGATAGTCGTCGAACGATTGCCCCTTGAACCCATGCCGGCGCGCCAGCCGGGCAATCTCATCGAGCCCGAGACAGGTGCCCACCACCGGGCAATGCAGCTTGTCCTCCAGTTCCCACAACTTACGCCGCCGCATTCCGCGCGGCCCGGCCTGCACGGCTGGAACTGCCCCGGCAAGACTCTCCGCATCCCCGAACAGGGCGCGAATCCGCTCGCCCACGCCCGGTCCATGTCGATCACACATTTTCGGACCTCCTTCGATTCGACCCCCAGACACTTGCCGGAAGACTCGTTATGAGAATTATTATCAATCATAAAATACCCGGTCAAGACTATTGATAACCGTTCTTGTTTGTAGTTGAATATGCACATGCGGAGAGGATTCATTCTCAATACCGCACACCACCCCAACCATGGATCCACGAAAGGAAATCGAGATGCACTCCTTCAAGACCGCTGCCCTGCTCGGCGCGCTGTTCGTCACCAGCCTCGGCGCAGGCTTCGCCCAGGCGCAGCAGGCCACCACCCTCAATCTGT
>CAZOZD010000358.1:0-2014 GCA_964584195.1 uncultured Burkholderiales bacterium | reverse complement strand
GCGATGCGGGCTTTTGCATTTCTGGCTCATGGGACACTCATGGGACAGTTGGTTCCAGGGCAGTCTCTTCAACCACCCCCGGATTACCGCCCATAAAATGTGTCCAACACCTTACCCGTAATGGCCTGATATTCATTGCATATCAATCTGATGACACACTTCATATGTGTCCAACAAACTGTCCATGCAAGTGTCCTTTCCGGACCTACGAGGAAGACTGACCATGGCGGATATCGGCGCTTTCCAACCCCATTTTCCTGAGGAGCGGGTCCTCGGCCCCCTGCTGGAGCAAGCGGCCGAACTGGTGCTTCAGTGCCACCGCCTGGCCGGCATCGCCGGCCAGCCCCTGGCCCACTCCATGCGGCCGCGCCTGCGCGCCATGAACTCCTACTACTCCAACAAGATCGAGGGCCAGCACACCCGCCCGGCGGATATCGACCGGGCCCTGGCCAACCAGTATGACGCCGACGCCAAGCAGGCCCGCAAGCAGCGCCTGGCCGTAGCCCACATGGCCGCCGAGGAGGAACTGGAAAAGCGAACGGCGGACCTTCCCAGGCAGTCCCTCTACGCCCCGGTCCTGGTCAGCGACATCCACGCCGCGCTCTACTCCCGCCTGCCCGAGGCCGACCGGGTCACCGACGAAGGAGATGAAACCATCGTCCCCGGCGCCTGGCGGATCCGCCAGGTGGCCGCCGGCCGCCACGTCGCCCCGCCGCCTGAAGAAGTCGAAGGCCTGCTGGCCGCCTGGTCGGCCCGCTACGCCGCGCTGCCTGGCCTGGAACAGGCCGTGGTGGGCGTGGCCTGCGCCCATCAGCGGCTGCTCTGGATCCACCCCTTCCGCGACGGCAACGGCCGTGCCGCCCGGCTGCACTCGCACCTGGTGTTCCACGCCCTGGGCCTGACCCAGGGCCTGTGGTCCCCCATGCGCGGCCTGGCCCACCGCCAGGAGGACTACTACGCCCGCCTCAACAACGCCGACCTACCCCAGCGCCACGACTACGACGGCCGCGGCGCCCTGTCCCAGGAGGACCTGGTGGCCTTCGCCGCCTTCTTCCTGGAAACCTGCCTGGACCAGACCCAATTCATGGCTGCCAAGCTGGACCTGGCCGGCCTGCGCGTCCGCATCGCCGACCTGCTCACCTGGCTGGCCGCTCATCCCTGGCAGATGGGCAGCGAGAAATCCGTCATCAAGCCAGACGCCCTGGAAGCCGTGCACTACGTGGCCATGGCCGGCCCAGTGGAACGCGCCCGCTTCATGGCCATGACCGGCCTTCCCGAGCGCACCGCCCGGCGTGTGCTGGCCAGCCTGCTGGATTGGGGTCTACTGACGTCCCCCAGCAGCCGTGCTCCGGTCAGCCTGGCGGTACCACTGGCATCGCTGCGCTTCCTGTTCCCGAGGTTGTGGCCGGAGGCGGAGGAGGATGTTGAAGACTCATAAGGGGGTCAGCGCTTCAACGCTCCGCGACAAGTCGCATGATTGCCGCCCCAAGACGCAGATCGGGAATGTGGCCAAAGATCTGCTTCCGCAGGTGCCCTGAGCGACCAATCAGCAAACCATTCTGAAATGCTCCAGGGCGGCGCCATGACAGGCTGATCCACGGCGGCTCCTCAATCACGCAAGCGGCTGAAGGTATAGTCCTGCGCCTTTTGCGGCGCATGACAGGCAAAGCAAGCGGATGCTGCATCACTGCCTACCACCCGTTTGGCCGGATCACCGCCGCCGAAGCCTTCGAAGCCCCAGCCGCCGGTCGCCTTGAATTTCTTCGAATCCTTGTGCATCACTCCCAACACTTTGCGCGCGCCTTCGGTCACGGCGCCACCATCGCGTGTGGCTTCCAGCAGATCGAAGATGATCACCGACCCATTGGGAAAGCTATTGCCACGATAGCCCTTCATGGCCTTGTCGTTGGCATACAGATGGTGAATGCCGCCGAAGGAAGCGAACAAAGGGTGACCCTCCTCGATCACCATGCTCTTTACGTGATGCCAGTCGCGGTAGCCCTGCGGATAGGGA
>CAZOZD010000357.1:0-2015 GCA_964584195.1 uncultured Burkholderiales bacterium | reverse complement strand
CCGTCACGCCGACGCCCTTGTCGCGATTGTGCTCGATGGTCTCCACCTCGCCGTGACGCACGCCGACGCTCAGGCCGCCGCCCTCGGAGACCTCGGTCTCGGCGGCGCTGGCGCCTCCCTGGCGGGCCAGATCGAGGACGCGGGCGGCAAGCTCGCGCAAGGTCTCGTGGCTGTAACTGAAAGGACTGGCGGGGGGGACTTGGGTCGGCACGATGGCATCCGGGCGCAGCGGCAAAGCCGTTATGATAGCAACCCCGCTCCGCTTTCCCGGCGCCGAGACGCCCTTTTCGCCGCATGGCCGCAGATCCCTCCGAACTCCCCGTCAGCAAGTCGCAACGCAAGCGCGAGATGACCGCCCTGCAGGACCTGGGCGCGGAACTGGTCAAGCTGAGCGCGGACCGCCTGGGCAAGCTCGACCTGCCGGAATTCCTGCGCGAAGCGCTACTGGAAGCACGGCGCCTCAGCAGCCATGGCGCCCTGCGCCGGCAGATGCAATACATCGGCAAGCTCATGCGCAACGTCGACAGCGCGCCCATCGCCGAGCAACTGGCGGCGATACGCGGCGAATCGGCCGCCGCCAAGGCCGAGTTCCACGCCATCGAGCGCTGGCGCGACCGTCTCCTGGAGGATGACCAGGCGCTTACCGCATGGCTCGCCGCCCACCCGCGCGGCGATGCCCAGCACGCCCGCCAGCTCATCCGCAACGCGCGTCGCGAGCTGGCCGAGGGCAAGCCACCGAAATCCAGCCGCGAGCTGTTCCGCTTCCTGCGCGATGTGGGGGAGGACTAAGCGTCCTGCTTCAGGATGGGTCGTGCCGCGCGCCGACACAACGTATTGCGCGCATCAGTCGAATCCGCCGACAGCTCTGTCGGCACTTCATCAACCACGACGCCTGGCTGTCGGAATTTTTTACACTTGCCGACGGCGCATGGCCGCGCGCTCGCGCGGAATCCGTATTCGAGCGGCCTGTCCGGCGTGGCACAGGGCTTGCTTTGATTTCTATACTCCACGCCCAGCCCTTCTATCCAGATCGCCATGTCCTTGTTGCACCCTGCCCAGCCACCCGCGGAAAAGCTGGTTTTCATCAGCCACCCCGGGGTGCTGGCACGCCTGTTGGCCGAGTTGGGCGGCGCCACCGATGTCGGCGAGGCGGGAGGCCGCCTGTTCATGCTGGACCCGGCCCTCGCCCTGCTCGCCCTGGAGGCCCTGGGCCAGTTGCATCCCGGCTGCCAGCTCGCGGACATGCAGTTCGAGCAGCACCTGGCGCGCCTGGATCCGGTCACCGTCAAGAGCCTGGCCCTGGCCAGCGCGGCCGAGCAACTGGCCTCGCCGCCGTTCTCGCCCGAGGCCCTGGAGACGGGCTGGCGCAAGGCCCTCGCCACCGCGCATTTCAGCCGCGCCCTGGCGGAGAAGGCGGGTTATCCCGGACTCGACGAGGCCTGGCTGGCCGGGCTGCTGTGCTGGCTGCCGCGCTTCGCGCGCAACGCCGGCTCGGACGCCGAGGCCGGCCGTCAGCAGGCCCTCGCCGCGCTCGACCGGCTGCCGCTGCGCACCTTCCTGCCGGACGTGCTGCGTTACCTCAACGAACCCGCCCAGCGCCTGCGCGATGCCGCCCCGCTGGTGCGCATGGCAGTGGCCGCCCACCGCCAGACCATGAACTACCCGGCCTGGATCCCGGCCATGCCGCATCCCGACACCCTGGTGCTGGCCGCCCCCATCGAGCGCGAACAGATCAGCGAGACCTATCTCGCCATGGGCCGCGCCATCGACACGCTGGCGGCGGAAAACAGTTTCCGCCAATCCGGCGAGATCGCCCGCGAGCTCAGCCGCATGGGACGTCTGGAAATGGTGGCCGGCGCGCACCCGCGGGACACCGCCGCCGCCGTGCTCAGCCTGGCCGACAGCCTGGCCAGCCAGGACGGCCTGGGCCAGGCCATCTACCTGCACCTGAATCCGCGCAGCGGCGCGCTCGAAGGCCAGGCCCTCGGCGGCCGCCCCACCCCGCCCATCGCCAT
>CAZOZD010000356.1:0-2015 GCA_964584195.1 uncultured Burkholderiales bacterium | reverse complement strand
ACAGGGCCTGGATGCCGGGCCGGGCCTTGCCCTGGCGGATGCGCGCCAGGCCCTGCGAAACCAGCAGGCGGTTGTTGGCGTCCAGCCGCACCACGTCGGCGACGGTGCCCAGGGCCACCAGATCGAGCAGTTCGGCCAGGTTGGGTTCGGGCCGGGCGGCGAAGGCGCCGCGCCGGCGCAGCTCGGCGCGCAGGGCCATGAGCACGTAGAACATGACGCCGACGCCGGCCAGATGCTTGCTGGGAAAGGTACAGCCGGGCTGGTTGGGATTGACGATGAGGGCGTCCGGCAGGGTCTGGCCGGGCAGGTGGTGGTCGGTGACCAGGACTTCCATGCCCAGCCGCCGCGCCTCCTCGACGCCGGCATTGGCGGCGATGCCGTTGTCGACGGTGATGAGCAGGTCGGGTTTGCCCTCGGCGGCGAGACGGGCGATTTCCGGCGACAAGCCGTAGCCGTACTCGAAGCGGTTGGGTACCAGGTAGTCCACCCTGGCCCCCAGGGCGGAGAGACCGGCCAGGGCGACTGCACAGGCGGTGGCGCCATCGGCGTCGTAGTCGGCCACCACGCGCAGCTTTTCGCCAGCGGCGATGGCGTCCGCCAGACGGCCGGCGGCGGCCTCGGCGTTCTTCAGGGTGGAGTAGGGCAGGAGTTCGCCAAGCCGGTATTTCAGCGCATCCGCCGCGTCGATGCCGCGCGCCGCATAGAGCCGCGCCAGCAAAGGCGGCAGGCCGGCCAGGCGGAGGCTCTCGCAGGCGGCTTGCGGGTAGGGACGGACGGCCAGATTCAGCATCTTCAAATATTCGCGGTCGCTGTTTTGTGCGGGCAATGTCGCTGGCTATTATGCCGGCCATGGCCCATTACCTCCCGGTTTCCCGTGTCGCCCGCCTGGTCGGGCAGTCCCGCTCGGCGATCCAGCGCATGATCCACGACGGCGAACTGTCCACCTTCGACGGCATGGTCGACATGAGTGAACTGCTGCGCGTCTTTCCCGGCGTGCAATGGGAGGATGACGGCGAATACAAGCGGGTGGAGGAGATCAAGGCCAAGGCCTTCGGCAAGCGGGTGTTCGAACGCACGCTGCCGGACAAGGCGGTGCTGGCGGAACGGTTGTACGAGCTGGGCAAGGAATTCGCCGCCGCGAAAAGCCTGCTGTTGCATTACGACGAGGTGTTCCGCTTCCTCGGCGACAAGCTCGACGACGTGACGGAAACGGGGGGCGCGGCGACCGTGGATGCCGTGGCCGCACTCAAACATTGGCTCAAGCGCGAGCTCGAAGCGGCCCCCAGCGAGGCCGAACGGGCCGAGGCGCTGCTCGCCCAGGAAAGCGTGATGCGCATCATGTCCGTGCAAGTGACCGTGCAACCCTCCGGCCACGAATTCTTCGTGGAAGGCAACGACACCCTGCTGGAGGCCGCCCTGCGCGCCGGCATTCCCCTCGATTACGGCTGCAGCAACGGCAATTGCGGGGAGTGCAAGGCCAGGCTGGTGTCCGGCCAAGTCAAGAAGGTGCATCCCCACGATTTCGTGCTGAAGGACTCCGAGAAGGAGAACGGCGCCCTCCTGCTGTGCTCCTACACAGCGATCACCGATGTGGTGGTGGAGGCCCACGTGGCCGGGGCCGAGGACATCCCGGAACAGGAAATCCCCACCAAGGTGAAGTCGGTAGAGTTCTTCAACGATCAGCTCGCGGCCCTGCATCTCACGGCGCCGCGCAGCAAACGGCTGCGTTTCCTGGCGGGCCAGCACCTGACTCTGTCGGCGGACGGCGCGGAAGGCGAGTATTACGTGGCGAGTTGCCCCTGCGAGGACCGCCACATCGAAGTGCACGTGCGCCGCGACAACCGGGGGTTTTCCCGCAAGGTATTCGACGGCCTGCGCAAGGAAGACGGCGTCAGCCTGCTGGGGCCGCGCGGCCAGTTCGTCATGAAGCTGGATTCACGCCGGTCGCTGATCTTCGTCGCCTGGGAGGAGGGCTTTGCCCCCATCAAGAGCCTGGTGCAGCACGCCATGTCACT
>CAZOZD010000355.1:0-2020 GCA_964584195.1 uncultured Burkholderiales bacterium | reverse complement strand
AGTACGAGATGGAGGTCGTGCGCGACCGCGCCGACAACTGCATCATCGTCTGCTCGATCGAGAACCTCGACCCCATGGGGGTGCACACCGGCGACTCCATCACCGTGGCCCCGGCCCAGACGCTGACCGACCGCGAGTACCAGATCCTGCGCAATGCGTCGATCGCCGTGCTGCGCGAGATCGGTGTGGATACCGGCGGCTCCAACGTCCAGTTCGCCATCAACCCGGCCGATGGCCGGGTGATCGTGATCGAGATGAATCCGCGTGTGTCGCGCTCGTCCGCCCTGGCCTCGAAGGCCACCGGCTTCCCCATCGCCAAGGTGGCGGCCAAGCTGGCGGTGGGCTACACCCTCGACGAACTCAAGAACGACATCACCGGCGGCGCCACCCCGGCCTCGTTCGAACCCTCGATCGATTATGTGGTGACCAAGATCCCGCGTTTCGCGTTCGAGAAATTCCCCCAGGCCAACGACCGGCTCACCACCCAGATGAAATCGGTGGGCGAGGTCATGGCCATCGGCCGCACCCAGCAGGAATCGCTGCAGAAGGCCCTGCGCGGCCTGGAGACCGGGGTGGACGGGCTGGACGAGAAGAGCACCGACCGTGACGAGATCGTCGCCGAGATGGGCACCCCCGGCGCCGAGCGGCTGTTCTACGTCGCCGATGCATTCCGGGTCGGCATGACGCTCGACGAGGTGCATGCCATCTCCCGCATCGACCCCTGGTTCCTCGCCCAGATCGAGGACCTGGTGGCGCAGGAAAATGCCTTGCGCGGCCGCACCTTGAACGACCTGTCACGGGATGCGCTTTACGCCCTCAAGCGCAACGGCTTTTCCGACCGGCGTCTCGCCCGCCTGCTGGGCACCGATCAGCACGCGGTGCGCGCCCGGCGCGGGGAACTGGGCATCCACCCCGTATACAAGCGGGTGGACACCTGCGCCGCCGAGTTCGCCACCGCCACGGCCTACCTCTACTCCAGCTACGAGGAAGAATGCGAGGCGCAGCCGAGCGGGCGCCGCAAGATCATGGTGCTGGGCGGCGGGCCGAACCGCATCGGCCAAGGCATCGAGTTCGACTATTGCTGTGTGCATGCCTCGCTCGCCCTGCGCGAGGACGGTTTCGAGACCATCATGGTCAACTGCAACCCGGAGACCGTGTCCACCGACTACGACACCTCCGACCGCCTCTATTTCGAGCCGCTCACCCTGGAAGACGTGCTGGAGATCGTCCGCATCGAAAAGCCCGAGGGCGTCATCGTCCAGTACGGCGGCCAGACGCCGCTGAAGCTGGCGCGCGACCTGGAGCGGAACGGCGTGCCCATCATCGGCACCAGCCCGGACATGATCGATGCCGCCGAGGACCGCGAGCGCTTCCAGAAGATGCTCAACGCGCTCGGCCTCTTGCAGCCGCCCAACCGCACCGCGCGCACCGAGGACGAGGCCATCCGGCTGGCGCACGAGCTCATGGGTTTCATCGAGGAGGAGGCCATCAAGGCCTCTGAGGAGCTGGCTGTGGACCGGGGCGTGTTCCCGAACTGGGAGCAGAGCATCTGGAAGGGGCGGGGGCGGCGGGTGCGCAACGCCACGCTCACCACTATCGCCCCCACCGGCACCATCTCCATCATCGCCGGGTGCTCCAGTGGGGTGGAGCCCATCTTCGCCCTGGCCTTCATCCGCAATGTCATGGACAACACCGAGCTTCCTGAAGCTCATCCCGCCTTGGAGCGCATCCTGAAGGAGCGCGGACTCTATTCCGAAGACCTCATGAAGAGCATCGCCGCGGTCGGTGGACTCCACGACATGGAAGTGCCCGAGGATCTCAAGCGGGTGTTCGTGACTGCTCACGACGTGACCCCGGAATGGCACATCCGCATGCAGGCGGCCTTCCAGGACCACGTGGACAACGCGGTCTCGAAGACGGTGAACTTCCCGCGGCACGCCAAGCCGGAGGACGTGGAGCGTGTCTACCTGCTCGCGTATGAGCTGGGGGTCAAGGGCGTGACCATCTATCGCGACGGGTC
>CAZOZD010000354.1:0-2031 GCA_964584195.1 uncultured Burkholderiales bacterium | reverse complement strand
GCGCATCGTCAACGGCGAGGTGCCCGAGACGCTGAAGGACAAGCGCGTGCTGGTGCTGGACATGGCCGGCCTGCTGGCCGGCGCCAAGTACCGCGGCGAGTTCGAGGAGCGCCTGAAGGCCGTGCTGAAGGAGGTCGGCCAGGACGAGGGCCGCATCATCCTGTTCATCGACGAGTTGCACACCATGGTCGGCGCCGGCAAGGCGGAAGGCGCCATCGACGCCGGCAACATGCTGAAGCCGGCCCTGGCCCGGGGCGAGCTGCACTGCATCGGCGCCACCACCCTGGACGAATACCGCAAGTACATCGAGAAGGACGCCGCCCTGGAACGCCGCTTCCAGAAAGTGCTGGTGGACGAGCCTTCCGTGGAGGCCACCATTGCCATCCTGCGTGGTTTGCAGGAGAAGTACGAGGTCCACCACGGCGTCGAGATCACCGACCCGGCCATCGTCGCCGCCGCCGAACTCTCGCACCGCTACGTCACCGACCGCTTTCTGCCCGACAAGGCCATCGACCTCATCGACGAGGCCGCCAGCCGCATCAAGATGGAAATCGATTCCAAGCCGGAGGTGATGGACAAGCTCGACCGCCGCCTGATCCAGCTCAAGATCGAGCGCGAGGCGGTCAAGCGCGAGAAGGACGAGGCCTCGAAAAAGCGTTTGAGCCTGCTGGAGGACGAGATCCGCAAGCTGGAAAAGGAATACGCCGACCTGGACGAGGTCTGGAAGGCTGAAAAGGCCGTGGTGCAGGGCGGTCAGCACATCAAGGAAGAGATCGACCAGTTGCGCGGCGAGATGGCCGAGCTGCAACGCAAGGGCCTCTATGACAAGGTGGCCGAGATCCAGTACGGCAAGTTGCCGGCCCTGGAGGCGCAACTCAAGCAGGCCGAGGCCGCGGGTGAGGGCAAGCGCGAATTCAGGCTCCTGCGCAAGGAGGTCGGCGCGGAAGAGATCGCCGAGGTCGTATCGCGCGCCACCGGTATCCCGGTGGCCAAGCTGATGCAGGGCGAGCGCGACAAGCTCTTGCAGATGGAAGCGCGCATCCACCAGCGCGTGGTCGGCCAGGACGAGGCCGTGCGCGCCGTGTCCGACGCCATCCGCCGCTCGCGTGCCGGACTCTCCGACCCGAACCGGCCCTACGGCTCATTCCTGTTTCTCGGCCCCACCGGGGTGGGCAAGACCGAGCTGTGCAAGGCGCTGGCCGAATTCCTGTTCGATTCCCAGGACCACCTCATCCGCGTCGACATGAGCGAGTTCATGGAAAAGCACTCCGTGGCCCGCCTCATCGGCGCCCCGCCCGGCTACGTCGGCTACGAGGAGGGCGGCTATCTGACCGAGGCGGTGCGGCGCAAGCCCTACAGCGTCATCCTGCTGGATGAAGTGGAAAAGGCCCATCCGGACGTGTTCAACGTGCTGCTGCAGGTGCTCGACGACGGCCGCATGACCGATGGCCAGGGCCGCACCGTGGATTTCAAGAACACCGTCATCGTCATGACCAGCAACCTGGGCAGCCAGATGATCCAGCAGATGAGCGGCGACGATTATCAGGTGGTGAAGCTCGCCGTGCTGGCCGAGGTGAAGACCTATTTCCGGCCCGAGTTCATCAACCGCATCGACGAGGTGGTGGTGTTCCACAACCTGGACGAGGCCCACATCGCCGGCATCGCCCGCATCCAGCTGCAAGGCCTGGAAAAGCGCCTGGCGCAGATGGACATGCGTCTGGAAGTGAGCGACGCCGCCCTGGCCGAACTCGCCCGTGCCGGCTTCGACCCGGTCTACGGCGCGCGCCCGCTCAAGCGCGCCATCCAGCAGGAGATCGAAAACCCGCTCGCTAGGGAGATCCTCGCCGGCCATTTCGCCGCCAAGGACCTGGTCCGGGTGGACCTGGAAGACGGCCGCCTCGTGTTCGAGCGGGTGATCGACGCAACGGTGGGCTGATTCCGGAAAAATCTGCCTGAGCGGGGCGGGCAGGCCTGACCGTATTGATTACACCCGCTCAGCTGGACAATACCGGTCGCGCATTCGATTGCCGG
>CAZOZD010000353.1:0-2034 GCA_964584195.1 uncultured Burkholderiales bacterium | reverse complement strand
GTTTAACCCGGATTTTCGATTAGGGCACGAGAGGATGGCGAGGCAATTCCGGAGCGGATTTGCGGACGGGCGACGCGCCCATAGCCGTGCCAGGGCCATGAGCACGGACTCGAAGCGGCCGAAAGCCGCCGCCAGCGCTCGTGTAGGCCGTCAGGCCGCCGAATGGAAAATCCGGGATTAACCCCCGTCATGCCGGACCTGGCCAGTGTCATCACCGACTACCTGGCCCGCTTGCGCGCCCGGGGCTACAGCCCGCGCACCCTGGTGGCCTACGGCGAGGACCTCGACCGCCTGACCAGCCTGGCCGGCGCGGACACCGGGCCGGACCGGATCACCGGCCACGACATCCGTCGTCATCTGGCCCGCCTGCATTCCAGCGGCCTGGCCCCGCGCAGCCTGGCGCGCATCCTGTCGGCCTGGCGCGGCCTGTTTCGGCATCTGACGCGCGAGGGGCAGGTTCCGGCCAACCCCTGCGTCGGCATCCGCCCGCCCAAAGGTGGCAAGCGCCTGCCGCATGCGCTGTCGCCGGACGAAATGGCAAGCCTGCTGGCCGATCCGGCGACGGGCGAGGAAGACCCGTTCCTGATCCAGGACCGGGCCATGTTCGAGCTGATGTATTCCTCCGGCCTGCGTCTGTCCGAGCTGGTCGGCCTCACGCCCGCCCAGATCGATGCCGCCAGTGGCGAGGTGCGGGTCACCGGCAAGGGTGGCAAGGACCGCATCGTCCCGGTCGGCCGGGCGGCGCGGGCGGCGCTTGCCGCCTGGCTGGAGCGACGGAAACAGCTTCCCGGCGAGACCGGGGCGCTGTTCATCGGCAAGCGCGGCCGGCGCATCGCCCCCCGCGTGGTGCAGGCCCGGCTCAAGGCACTGGCCCAGCGCCAGGGCGTGAGCCAGCGGGTGCATCCGCACGCCCTGCGCCATTCATTCGCCTCGCATGTGCTGCAATCCTCCGGTGATCTGCGCGCGGTGCAGGAAATGCTCGGCCACGCCAGCCTGGCCAGCACCCAGGTCTATACCCATCTCGATTTCCAGCATCTGGCCCGGGTGTACGACCAGGCCCATCCGCGCGCGAAGAAGAAATAGTCCGCGCAGCGCCGGGCAATGACAAGCGGGGCGGCGGCAACGTACCATGCCGGCCTTGCAATCGTTCCGGCTCCGAATTCACCATGTCCGACATTCTGAACAAGATCCTAGCCGTCAAGGCCGAAGAAGTCGCCGCCGCAAGACGCGTCGAGCCGTTCGAGGTGGTGCGCGAAGCGGCCGAACGGGCGCCGCCGCCGCGCGACTTCGTCGCCGCCTTGCGCCAGCGGCTCGACGCCGGCCGCGCCGGGGTGATCGCCGAGGTCAAGAAGGCCAGCCCGAGCAAGGGCGTGATCCGCGCCGACTTCGATCCGGCCGCCATCGCGGCAAGCTACGCAGCGGGCGGCGCGGCCTGTCTGTCGGTGCTCACCGACCGGCAGTTTTTCCAGGGCGGCCCGGACGATCTGGTCGCCGCCCGCGCCGCGTGCGCCTTGCCGGTGTTGCGCAAGGATTTCATGATCGACCCCTATCAGGTCTACGAGGCGCGCGCCCTGGGCGCCGACTGCATCCTGCTCATCGTCGCCGCACTGTCGCTTGCCCGGATGCGCGAGCTGGAGGCCGTGGCGCATTCGCTCGGCATGGCGGTGCTGGTGGAAAGCCATGATGCCGCCGAACTGGAGCAGGCATTGCAGCTCGAAACACCGCTGATCGGCATCAACAACCGCGACCTGCGCAGCTTCGTCACCCGCCTGGAAACCACCCTCGACCTGCTGCCGAACATCGGCGATGGACGCATCGTGGTGACCGAGAGCGGCATCCTCGCGCCGGCCGATGTCGAGCGCATGCGCGCGGCCGGGGTGAATGCATTCCTGGTCGGCGAGGCATTCATGCGTGCCGCCGATCCGGGCGCCGAGCTGGCGCGGCTGTTCGGCGCGTCGAGTCCAGCCGAAAAAGCCTGAACCTGAATTCCTGACGCGAGGCTTCAGCCGCCCAGCCAGCCTTCCAGCATCGCCC
>CAZOZD010000352.1:0-2035 GCA_964584195.1 uncultured Burkholderiales bacterium | reverse complement strand
GGGCCTCGAACAGCTCGGCCACGCGTGGCAGGCCGCCGGTGATGTCGCGGGTCTTAGCCTGCGCGCTTCCGTGCTGCAAGACGTGGGAAAGCAGCTGGCTCGAGGTCCACGCCGTCGAGGTGGAATCGTCCGGTGTCAAAGTCGTATCGGGCATCGTTCATCTCCGGGTAGAACTGGGTGACCAGCCGGCGGCTGGTACGCAACAGGGCATACAGGTTGGTATCGTCGTCGCGGCCCCACAGCAGGCCATTCCAGCCGAGCATGTCGTCATGCGGCCGGATGAACCCGGTGCTGCCGTATTTCAGGGCCAGGGCAATCATGTTTTCCAGGCGCCGGCGCTTGCCGGCTTCGGTGATCCCGTCCGGGTCGCCGATCAGTACCCAGCCGTTGTTGCGGGCATAGGCCCCGGCGAACTGGTAGATCAGGCCGCCACCCAGCCCAGGCTCCAGGTCGCCGACGTTGACCCAGACCGCCTGGTGCTTCTTCAGGATGAAGGCGCGCCGGGTGGCTGGGGTTTCACCGATGACACCGGTCGGCACGTCGAAGGTCCAGACCGCCTCGGCTCGCGTATCCAGGCTATCGTCGCGGCCACAGACATAAAGCCGGGCCGGGTCGACGTCCAGGGTGATTTCCAGCATGTCTTTGGCACTAGTGGGCGGGGTTCTGAAGAACAGCCCAGGCTGTTGCCCCGCCCAGTCCCGCAGGCCTTGCACGACACGACGTGTGATGGGTGGGGTCATGGCGCTCTCCGTTGATGCCAATCGGCAGCAGCAAAGGCCTCTGGCAGCACGTCCTCGCGGATCGACTCGACCGCTGCCTCAAGGCTGGCATACACGCCATCGATCTCAAAGATGACGCCGCTGAAGGCATAGCCGCCGAGAAGGGCGCGAAGCCAGACCTTGTGGCCACGGAAATCGGTCAGTTCCAAGACCATGAAGTCGTAGATGTAGTCGGCGTCGTAGTTGACCAACGCCGATTCCACCCAGGTCCTGTAGGCCACCTCACGTTCCTTTGGGGTCATGCTGGCCCTGCCGGAACTCAGCGCATCCGCGCGGTGCTCGCCGATGTGCCCCTCACACTCGAGCAGGTCGATAAAGATGTCGTCAGGTGGGATATGGCCCTCAGTCAGCCCGACACACCTGAAGACGCAGTATAGGTGCCAGTCGACTGAGAGGTAGTTGTTCATATACTCCCAGGCCTCGGGCGGCGGTTCGGCACCGCCATGGGCATTGGCCACGAAGGCGGCAATCACCCAGTCGTGATAGCCGTCCGACTCCTGCGGTGGCTCGGGACAGACTGCTAGGGGGCTGGTGGCCTCGTCCATGTCCTGGACGGAACGACCCGCCGCTACGAGCAACGGTTTCGGTTGGCACTGCGGCACCGTCGGTGGCAGGGAGGGCGTGGGGTTCAACAGCCGGTACGCATCCTCATACCGTTGTCTGACACGCGCACCGATCCCGGCCAGGGCCTTGGGGACCGGGGTGTTGGCAAAGCCGCGGAAGCCGAACACGTGCCAGGTGTCCACGCCGCGCTCAAGACCGAGTGTCGCCAACCGTTTGCCGTGGCGGCTGCGCACCGAGAAGATCCGGGTCTGGCCGTTCTGGCAGTTAGGGATGAACCGGTCTGCACAGTGCCGCAGCGCCAGCGCCTCGGCCCGCAGTTCGAAGGCGTTGGTGATCGGCACCACACGCACACCGTTGATCTCGAGCTCCGGCAGGCAGGAAGTCCAGGTGAGGCCGGCCAGGTCATCGTAGGCCTCTTTCTCGACCTTCCAGCGTGCCGCCTGTTCGGCAAGCCAGGGCCAGCCGCGCTTGATCTGGTTCTTGTCGAATTCGGGCGCTTCGGCCTCGATCCAGGTCACCACCTCGGTCAGATCCTGCGCGAGGAATGCGGCGAGTTGACCGCGGGCCTGCCGTCGCTCGGCTTCGCTGACCAGGATGCGCAGCACCGCGAGGGGCATCGGCGTGTTGCGGAAGGTGGTCGTTCCTTGTGACGGATCGATTTCCAGGGTGTCGTGCTGGAACAAGGCGCGCAC
>CAZOZD010000351.1:0-2041 GCA_964584195.1 uncultured Burkholderiales bacterium | reverse complement strand
GAAGCTGTCACCGAGGCCGTCAACGATACGTTGAAGGCGATCGCGGCCAGCCTGCTGATGGAGCAGGTTCTTGCTCCGCGCTTCGAGTTCAAGCCCAAGAACCCCGATAGTGGCCCGACGCCAGGCTTTAGCTACGGCGAGGGTGGTTACGACCCGGGCCGCTGCAATGTCGGTGTCAATGAGCAGACAGGGGCTTACCAGATCGAGATCAAGGGTCTCGCCGAGCCCAGGAGCAAGGAAGCGACGCGAATCTGTCAGGAAGACCTGAACGAAGTCATCGCGGCCTTCGTGCAGGACAAGCAGACCATCGAGCGTGGCCTGTTCGATGAGGAGCTGGTGCCCGAGGAGCTGACGCAGGTTCGCATGGGCAAGATCATCAAGGAAAAGTATCCGGAGCTTGACGCCGAAGATCAGGAGGCCGTGCGCCAGCATGCCATCGCCGCCCTCAACCTTACGCAGCAGGCCAAGCGGATTGTCACCGAAGGCGAGCGCGACGGGGCGCCCAACACCGCCCTGATCGACGGCATTCGCCGTTTTGCGATGGACGTGCGCGAGCTGGACATTGATCTCATCGACCGCATCAACCCCTTTGGCGAAGCCTACGCCATCCTCGCCAAGACCATGAGCGAGGACAGCTTGAAGCAGGTCGCGGCAGCCATCTCGGCCAAGCGCACGAGCCTGACGCCGGATGAGGCCAAGGTCCTTGCCGTGCGCGCCGTCCAGTTCAAGAAAGAACGCGGGCGGGTGCCGGCGCTTGATGCACAAGATGCATGGCCGAAGGCGCGGTCGCCTTTATGCGATTCAAGGCGGAGGGGCGCTATGAGTAACTCCGATCTTGACGAACTCGCTGCGGAGCTTGCCGAGTTCGCACCGCCCGAGGCTAAGGGCGGGCGGCCAGCCAGTGAGGAGCGCGTCATCGCGGGCTTCGAGGAAATCCAACGCTTCACCGAGAAGCACGGACGTGCCCCGCAGCATGGGGAAGACCGCGACATATTCGAGCACCTATATGCCGTGCGGCTCGACCGTCTACGCGCGCTCCCGGATTGCCGCGCCTTGCTTGAGCCGCTAGACCATCAGGGCTTGCTTGCCGGGGCACCGACCGTTGCCGCTTCGGCGGACGAAGCCATCGACATCGACGACCTGGCCGCCGAGCTGGCGGGTGTGGCTGACGCGGACGACATCACGGTCCTGCGCCATGTCCGCACCAGCGCCGAGAAGCGTGCCGCCGAGGAGATCGCGGATCGCAAGCCATGCGAGGACTTCGAGACCTTTCGGCCGTTGTTCGAGCGCGTGCAAACGGAAGTCAAAACCGGCTTGCGCCAGTCCCAGCCCATAGAGGCGGGCCGCCGCGCGATTGAGGTCGGGGACTTTTTCGTCCTCGATGGCATCGCGCTCTACGTCGCCGAGGTCGGCGAGCCGCTGAAAACCACCGCCGGGGAAGTGGACCGCCGCCTGCGCCTCATCTTCTCCAACGGCACCGAGAGCAATCTGCTGCTGCGCTCGCTCCAGCGCGCGTTCTACAACGACCCCGCCGCGCGGCGGCTGATCTCACCCGAGAGCGGGCAACTCTCTTTCGGCGGCGAGCTTGAGGCCGATGATGTCGAAAGCGGCACGATCTACGTCCTGCGCTCCCTGTCCGACCATCCCTACGTCGTGCAGCACCGCGACGTCATCCACAAAGTGGGTGTGACCGGCGGCAGGGTGGAGACGCGCATCATTAACGCTGAGAATGAAGCGACCTACCTGCTGGCAAAGGTCGAGATCGTTGCAACCTACAAGCTTGCGGGGATTAATCGCAGTCGGATGGAGAACCTGTTCCACAGGCTGTTTGCGCCCGCGCGGTTGAACATCACCATTCACGACCGCTTCGGCCACCCAGTGCAGCCGGAGGAGTGGTTCCTAGTGCCGCTCCATGTGATCGACGAAGCGGTTCAGCGCATTCGAGATGGATCGATTACCAAGGTCATCTATGATCCGAAGACCGCTCGACTGGTGGGCTACGCGGGGACACACGATAAGGAGGAATCATGATGGAAAGTCT
>CAZOZD010000350.1:0-2046 GCA_964584195.1 uncultured Burkholderiales bacterium | reverse complement strand
CCTTGAGGCCGAGGGGATAGCCGCTGCCGTCGAACTTCTCGTGGTGGCCGGCGACCACATCGCGCGCCGGTCGCAACCAGTCGGACTTGGCGATGATCTCCTCGCCCAGCCCGACATGGCTGCGCATGATCTCGAATTCGGCGGCGTCCAGGCGGCCGGGCTTGAGCAGGACGGGATCGGGGATGCCGATCTTGCCGACGTCGTGCAGGAAAGCGCCGAGAATCAGGCCGCGCAGGGTGGTGTCGTCAAGACCGGCGGCTTCGCCCAGGCGCAGGGCGTACAGGGTGACGCGGTAGTTGTGGTCGCCGGTGTCCGAATCGCGCTTGGCGATGGCGGTTCCCAGCACCGAGGCCATTTCCAGGTTGCCCTTGAGGATTTCCCGCGAGGCGCGCAGCACGGAACGGTTGAGGGCGAGGATGACCGGGTAGAGCACCAGGGTGGTGCCCAGCACCGCCAGCAGCACCGCGACCAGCGGGCGCCGGATCTGTGTCCGGAAGGAGGCGCGGGCGGTCTCGTCGAGCAGGAAAAGGCCTTCGAAATGGCCGGCCTGGCCGCCATCACGGGCGGGCAGGGGAACCCCCACGTGGATCAGGCGCTCGCCTTTCACAGCCAGGCTGCGCATGTGGCTGCCACGGTCATGGGGGAGGGCGGTGAGTTCCGGGCGCGCGGCCTGCGCCAGGCTAAGCCGTTGCGGATGCGACAGGGCGGCGAGCTGGCGGCCTGCCGGGTCGCGGATGTCGATGAACACGTAGTTGTTTGCGATGAACTCCCGGGTTTGCGCCAGCCGCGCCTGGTAGGCCGCGCCGGCGCTGTCGTCGCGCGCGAGCTGGGCGAGATCGAGGCGGGTGGCATGCTCCGCCACCAGGCCGACGATGGCATCGTTGAAGCGGGAGCGTTCCAGGTAATACACCGCGCCGCCGGCCACCAGGGAAACCAGCATCCAGGCCAGCAGCAGCCGTTGCAGCAAGGTTCGGTGCAGGTCGGTCATGACGGTGTGGGCGCGCTTCCCTGAGAGGCCGGGCAGCATACCTGTGCCGGCAAACACTGTGTAGGTCCGGCGTGCGTGTGCGCTGAAAAGCGGGGAACTTACGCCCGAGGCCGGCGTCGCCTAGGACAGGCTCGGCCGCAGACGGATGCCGCCTCGAAGCGCCGGGACCCGAACCACTTTGTCATCGCAGCCAAGGAGATCCTGCACGTGAAACGACGCCTTATCCCCATCGCTTTCCTGGGCGCCGCCCTGTTCGCATCCGGCCCCGCCTCCGCCCTGTGCGTCAAGGCGGCCGAGGCCAACCTGCGCCAGGGGCCCGGCACCCAGCACGCCATCAGCTGGGAAGTGTTCAAGTACATGCCCTTGCGGAGCATCGGCGAGAAGTCCGGCTGGTATCACGTCGAGGATCTGGACGGTGACCGGCACTGGATCTTCGGCAGGCTGGTCGACCATGACATGCGCTGCGCCGTGGTCAAGGCCAACAAGGCCAACGTGCGCTCCGGACCCGGCACCCAGCACGCCAACACGCCGCTCGGCCTGGTGGACAGGTATTACGCGTTCAAGGTCATCGGCACCCAGGGTGACTGGGTGCGGGTGGAGGACGAGGTGAAGAACCAGGGGTGGGTGCACAGGAACCTGCTATGGATGCAGTGATTGCACGGGCGGGCCATGCCCGTCCGGTGGCGATCGGAAAAAGATAGGGAGCCTCATGTAACGTGCGGCTGGTAAAATCGCGGGCTTTTTCCGTCACGGCAATTTCCCCATGTCCCGCGCCCTCCGCAACATCGCCATCATCGCCCACGTCGACCACGGCAAGACCACCCTGGTCGACCAGCTGCTGCGCCAGTCCGGCACCTTCGCCGCGCACCAGCAGGTATCCGAACGGGTCATGGACTCCAACGACCTGGAAAAGGAGCGGGGCATCACCATCCTCGCCAAGAACACCTCGGTCAACTACGAGGGGGTGCACATCAACATCGTCGACACCCCCGGCCACGCCGATTTCGGCGGCGAGGTGGAGCGGGTGCTGGGCATGGTGGACGGCGTGCTGCTGCTGG
>CAZOZD010000349.1:0-2056 GCA_964584195.1 uncultured Burkholderiales bacterium | reverse complement strand
AAACACGCACCGGTTTGGGCCTGGCTGGAGGGCGCGGCGACCCCGGTGCGAGCGGGAATTCTGTCTCGGGATGAATTCACGGGGGTGGGCACGTTCCAGTACGAGGCCGACTATCTGGCCGCTGGGGGGCCGGCTCTGGACCCTGGGCAACTTCAACACCGCGACGCCAGGCACCCCATCGCGATTCGCGCGGCGGACCGGGAGGGCATCCCGGGCATTATTGCCGACGCGGGTCCGGATGCCTGGGGGCGCAGGGTTCTGGCCCAGGATCTCGGTTATCAGCCCGATGCCATGGATGCGCTCATCCATTCCGCCGATGATGGCGCGGGCAATCTGGCCGTTGGGGAACTGGAGCACAAACCGGCCATCGAGTGGCTGGACTTGCTTGATCTGGCAGAGGCGATCGAGCGCCGGCAAGATGGCCGTTCGCAAAAAGACAGTCGCCTGCTCGACCAGGTTTTTTCGCCTGACACCGCGCTGGGGGGCGCGAAACCCAAGGCCACCACGATGGTGGAGGGCTTCCCCTGGATAGCCAAGTTTCCGGAGCGCGGAGACCCCTTGAACCTGCCCTACCACGAAGCCGCCGCCCTGCGGATGGCCGGCCGGCTGGGACTGAACTGTGCCACGGCGGAGGTACGCCCCCTGCCGCGTGGGCGCTCCGTTCTGCTGGTCAAGCGGTTTGACAGGTTGCCCGGGGGCGCGCGGATTCCCTTCGCCAGCGGGCTCACGGTGTTGGGGCCGGCGGCCCAGGTCCCTGGTCCCGCGCGCACTTACCTTGGATTGGCGCAGGCCTTGAAGAAATGGGCGCGCCAGACCCAGCCGGCGCCGATTCTGCCTGAGCTTTGGGAACGTATCGCCTATAACGCCTTGGTTGGCAACGGTGACGACCATCCGCGCAACCATGCGCTCTTGCGGGTGGATGGCGCCTGGAGGCTTTCGCCTTTGTTCGATGTCGTGCCGACGTTTCATTTCCGCGACAGCGTGGCCTTGGCCATGCCGTTCCTGAGCTTGTCGCCAACCCGGTCCACGGCGGCGGCAACCGCGGCCAACCTGGTACGCTGCGCGCCCTCCTATGGCATGACAGCGGAAGCAGCACATACCCGGTTAATCGACATGGGCAACGCGGTGCAGGCGGAATGGTCGTCTGTGCTCGCCGAGATTGATGCCCCCGCCGAGGTGGCCAGCGAGACGCGGCCTGTCCTGGACTGGAGCGCCAGGCTTCTGGCTGATGCCAGTGCGCTTGCTCCGGCGACCCTGGCGCCCGCCAAGCACAAGCGGCGGGGCTGGCATTGGGCACCGTAGCGCGAACGCGCGCGAAAGCCACGAGCAAAATCGGCGCTGACGCGATGGCGGGGAAAAGTTCTGCGGCCAATACAGGCGGTGGGTGGGAGGGGGAAACGTGGTACGTCCCCTATTATTCCTCCAGCATTTCAAATCGCTGCGGCGGGTCCAGCAGATAGGCGGCCTCCACCAAGCACGGCCAAGTGGTCAGCAGCCGTAAGCCGTGCTCGCCCAGGTCACGCAAAAGCCCGTCAAAGCGGGCATGGTGCTTGTCATCCGGGGCGAACAGGGCCAGCAGCGGGCCGGCGTCAAGCAGAACGTTTCGCACGCAGTCTGGCCTTGAACCTGTCTCCGGTCGCCTCCGAGGTATCGACCGCTCCCATCGGTGTTCCGCTGCGCGCCTCTCGCAGCAAGTCGTAAGGGTTTTTCATGCCCAGTACGCGCTCGATCGCGTCGCGCACGAAATCGCTTTTGCTGATGCCAAGCCGATGCGCTTCCTGTTCGATACGCGCTTCGACCAGAGGATCCAGTCGCAGGGACAAGGCCATGTTGGACTCCGTATGTTTGTATTACGGAATACACGATATCGTGCATGGTGCATACGCGCAAGCGTGCGCGAGGCGCACGGAAGCCTCACCCGCGGCGGTATCTTCGTGTACCCGCGCGATACCGAGTACCCGGGCGAAGTCTGCACCTTTTCGCCTCTCCCTCCGGGAGAGGCCGACGCGTAGCGGCGGGCGCAAGTAATCGTGTCTGACCCCATTTGCCTGACCCT
>CAZOZD010000348.1:634-2059 GCA_964584195.1 uncultured Burkholderiales bacterium | reverse complement strand
CAAGCTGTTGCCCGAAGTCATCGACGCGCGCGAGCGCATGGGCCAGAGCAAGCGTTTGCGCATCTGGTCGGCGGCGTGCAGCACTGGACAGGAGCCGTACAGCATCGGCATGGTGGTGCACGAACTGCGCGAACGCCTGGTCAGTCTGGAAGCGGATCTCGTATTTCTGCAGGAGGTGCAGGGCGAGCATGCCCGCCATGCCGAGCGGGTGGCCGACTGGCCCAGCGTGCCGCAGTACCAGTATCTGGCCGAACCGGTGTGGACCGATTTCGCCTATGGCCGCAACGCGGTGTACGAGCATGGCCACCACGGCAACGCCATCCTGTCGCGCTATCCCATCCGCCGCTGGGACAACGTCGACATCTCGGCGCATGTGTTTGAACGTCGCGGCCTGCTCCATTGCGAGATCGAACTGCCCGGGCTGGATCAGCCGCTGCATGCCATCTGCCTGCACCTCGCACTCAACGAGCGCGGCCGGCGCCAGCAATTGCAGCGCATCTCCGAACACATCCACGCCCTGGTCCCGGACGACGCCCCCCTGGTGATGGCGGGCGATTTCAACGACTGGCGGCAACGGGCGCCGCGGTACCTGTGTGAACGCCTCCGGCTCGCCGAGGTGTTCGAATCCACCCACGGCCGGCCGGCGCGCAGCTTCCCCGCCGCGCTGCCCCTGTTCGCGCTCGACCGCATCTACACCCGCGGCTTCGAGGTCGCCTCGGCGCGGGTGATGCATGGCGCACTCTGGCGGCGCCTGTCCGACCACGCCGCACTGATCGCCCGTCTGCGGGCACTGCCGGGCGAACGCCGCGCATGAGTGTGCGCGAGGGCAACCGCGTCACCCTGCTGGAGAACGGCGCGGCCTATTTCCCGGCCCTGATCGCGGCGATCGACGCCGCGACCCGCGAGGCCCACCTCGAAACCTACATCTTCGAAGCCGATGCCACCGGACTCGCAGTCGCCGAGGCACTGGTGCGCGCCGCCCGGCGCGGGGTCAAGGTGCGCCTGTTGCTGGACGGCTTCGGCTGTCGAACCTTCCCGGCCAGCCTGTCGGCGCGGCTCGATGAAGCCGGCGTGGCACTGCTGTTCTACCGCCCCGAGGTGGCCCGTTTCCGGCTGCGCCGCTATCGTCTGCGCCGCCTGCACCGCAAGCTGGCCGTGATCGACGCCCGTATCGCATTCATCGGCGGAATCAACGTCATCGACGACGCCAGTGGCGCCGGCCCTTTGGCGCAACGCTTCGACTATGCGGTGCGCGTAGAGGGGCCGCTGCTGGCCGACATCTACCCTGCTGTGCGTCGGCTCTGGCTGCTGGTGCGCTGGAGCCGGCTGGGACGCCGCCCCCACCGCTCGCCCCCCCTGCCGGTGGTGGCGGAACCGGCCGGGCGGCTGCACGCCGAATTCCTGCAACGCGACAACCTGCGCCAT
>CAZOZD010000348.1:0-591 GCA_964584195.1 uncultured Burkholderiales bacterium | reverse complement strand
ACCGCCATCGCCAGCGCCCGCGAAGAAATCCTGCTCGCCAACGCATACTTCATCCCCGGCCGCCGGTTCCGTCAGGCACTGGTCGACGCCGCCCGGCGCGGCGTGCGGGTCATCCTGGTGCTGCAGGGACGCACCGACCACCCCATATACCAGATCACCGCCCGTGCCCTGTACCGCCACTTCCTCGAAAACGGCATCGAGATCCACGAGTACCACGGCAGCGAACTGCACGCCAAGGCGGCGGTGGTGGACAGTCGCTGGGCCACCATCGGCTCCAGCAACATCGACCCCTTCAGCCTGTTCCTCGCCCGCGAGGCCAATATCGCGGTGCACGACGCCGGCTTCGCCGGCGAACTACGCGCCAGCCTGCACGCCGCCATGGCGCGCGGCGCGCACGCCATCCATTACCAAGGCTGGCGCCGCATCCCCTGGTACCAGCGGCTCACCTCCTGGCTGTTCAGTTGCCGGCGGTTCCTCCGCATCGAGCGGGGCGGGAAGCCCCGTCTTGACATTGCAGAAGGCGCAGGCGCGGGTGCAGGTCTCGCCCATGATCATCATGGTCGCGTGCTTCTGCGACCAGCATTCGCCGAT
>CAZOZD010000347.1:0-2063 GCA_964584195.1 uncultured Burkholderiales bacterium | reverse complement strand
CCACGGTCCGGCCCCGGATGTCACCGCGTTGTTCGATGAATGTGTAGATGTCGGCGAGGATCTGGCAGGGGTGGTATTCGTTGGTGAGCCCATTGATCACCGGCACCCGCGAGCGCGAGGCGAAACGCTCGATGATTTCCTGCTCGAAGGTGCGGATCATGACGATGTCGACCATGCGCGAGATCACCTCGGCCGCGTCCTCCACCGGCTCGCCGCGGCCGAGCTGGGTATCGCGGGTGTTGAGGTAGATGGCGGCGCCGCCCAGCTGGTGCATGCCGGCTTCGAAGCTCAAACGGGTGCGGGTAGAGCTCTTCTCGAAGATCATCGCCAGGGTGCGGTCGGCGAGCGGGTGATAGGGCTGGTAGCGCTTGAAGCGCTCCTTGATGATGCGCGTGCGCTCGAACACGTATTCGAGTTCGGCGCGCGAAAGGTCCCTGAATTGCAGGAAGTGCCTGACCGTCATGGCGTCGCCCCGTCGAGGAATGCGCGGATCACTTCGGCCAGCGGCGCGGTGAGCTGTTCCGCCTCGCCGCGCGAAAGGATCAGCGGCGGCACCAGCCGCACCACGCTGTCGGACGTGACATTGACCAGCAGGTGGCGCGCGCGCGCCAGGGCGACGATGTCGCCGCAGGGGCGGTCGAGTTCGATGCCGATCAACAGGCCCTGACCACGAATCTCGCGCACTCCGGCAACCCCGGCCAGGCGCTCGCCAAGGTCGGCGCGGATGAATTGGCCCACCGTTTCGGCATTCGCCAGCAGGTGATCCTTTTCCAGCACGTCCAGGGTGGTGAGCGCCGCCGTGCAGGCGAGAGGATTGCCGCCGAAGGTGGAGCCGTGCTTGCCGGCGGTGAGGGTTTCGGCGGCGACCCCGCGGGCGAGACAAGCCCCCACCGGAACGCCGGAGCCCAGGCCCTTGGCCAGGCTCATCACGTCGGGGAGAATGTCCGAATGCTGGAACCCGAACCAGCGGCCGGTACGGCCGATGCCGGTCTGCACCTCGTCCAGCATCAAGAGCCAGTCGTTGGCGTCGCAGATGGCACGCAGGCGGTTGAGATAATCGGTCTCGGGGATCTGTACGCCGCCTTCGCCCTGGTAGGGCTCCACCAGCACGGCGACGATGTTGTTGTGGTGCTCGGCCAGCTTCTCCACGGCCTCGGCGTCGCCGAACGGCACCCGCACGAAGCCGGACACCAGGGGCTCGAACCCGGCCTGGACCTTGCGGCTGCCGGTGGCTGACAGGGTGGCCAGGGTGCGGCCGTGGAAGCTCTTTTCCATGACCACGATGGCGGGGTTGTCGATGCCGCGGTTATGGCCATGGAGCCGGGCCAGCTTGATCGCCGCCTCGTTGGCCTCGGCGCCGGAGTTGCAGAAGAATGCCCGGTCGAGGCCGGACAACTGGCACAGTCGATCGGCCAGACGCTCCTGCTCGGGGATGCGATACAGGTTGGATACATGGATCAGGCGCGCCGCCTGGGCCGACAGCGCCGCGACCAGGGCAGGATGGGCATGTCCCAGTCCATTCACCGCCACCCCGGCCACCGCGTCCAGATAACGCTCTCCCGCCTCGTCGATCAGCCAGACGCCCTCGCCGCGCACGAATGCAATGGGCTGCCGGGCATAGGTTTGCATGAGATGTTCGGACATGATGAGGTTCCAGCGATGGGCAATGGGTCGGGTTGTCGGATCGTATGCGCAGCGGCGCAAACGGGGCCGGAATCGTGCCAGAAAGCACAAAGCGGCCGATCCCTCTCCGGATCGCCGCCTGAAGTGGGAAACTATAACCCTATTCGCGGGAATAAAAAACCGGCTCTATATGAAATCGAGTCGGTCTGCCGGCGAGGGCAGGGGGCCACGGGGCTGCGATCTTCGCCGTCCAGTCCTCCCGTCGGGAGCTGGTATGCAATGCCGCCGTGTGGGGATGGATTCCGGGTGGAACCCGCGCGATGATGGGTTGGCTGAAAAATTAATTATAATCAATGAGAAATGAACCCATATTGTCCATTGAGAGTTTTTCACCCCTTCCCCCATTGGGGGAAGGTTGGGATGGGGGTGCGGCGAAAGCC
>CAZOZD010000346.1:0-2083 GCA_964584195.1 uncultured Burkholderiales bacterium | reverse complement strand
GCGCGGTCGGCGCCGTGGTGGCGTTGCCGCTGGTATTGCCGCCGACGGTGCTGGGCTTCTACTTGCTGCTGGCGATGGGGCCGAATGGCCCGGTCGGCCAGTTCACCCAATGGCTGGGGATCGGTACCCTGCCGTTCACATTCTGGGGGCTGGTGGTGGCCTCGGTGTTCTATTCCATGCCGTTCGTCGTGCAGCCGATCCAGAACGCCATCGAGTCGCTCGGCCCGCGCCCGCTGGAAGTGGCGGCGACCCTGCGCGCCGGTCCCTGGGACCGCTTCTGGAGCGTGGTGGTGCCGCTCGCACGACCGGGCTTCATCACCGCCAGCATCCTGGGCTTCGCCCATACCGTGGGTGAATTCGGTGTGGTGCTGATGATCGGAGGCAACATTCCCGGCGAGACTCGCGTCGTTTCGGTGCAGATCTATGACCATGTCGAGGCCATGGAATACGCGCAGGCGCATGGCCTGGCCCTGGTCATGGTGGTGTTCTCCTTCTTGGTCCTGCTGGCCCTGTATGCCTGGAATCCGGGCCGGGCCAGGGTGGGCATGCCATGAGCGCGTCCGGTATCCAGGCACGCTTCAGGCTGGCCTACCCGGAGTTCAGCCTCGACGTCGACCTCGACCTGCCCGGGCGCGGGGTGACCGCCCTGTTCGGCCCTTCCGGCTCCGGCAAGACCACCCTGCTGCGCCTCATCGCTGGCCTGACCCAGGCGCCGGACGGCTATCTCGTCATGAAGGGCGAGGTCTGGCAGGATGGAGCACGCTTCATGCCCACCCACCAGCGGCCGCTGGGTTACGTGTTCCAGGAGGCCAGCCTGTTTCCGCATCTCACGGCGCGCGGCAACCTGGAATACGGCATGAAACGCTCGGCGGAACGACTCAACGCGACCGAGCTCGACCACGTCATCGATCTGCTCGGCATCAGCAGCCTGCTCGATCGCAAGCCGCATCAGCTCTCCGGCGGTGAGCGCCAGCGCGTCGCCATCGCCCGCGCGCTGGCGGTCAAGCCGCGCATCCTGCTGATGGACGAGCCGCTGTCGGCGCTGGACCTGAAACGCAAGCATGAAATCCTGCCCTATCTGGAACGGCTGCACGACGAACTGGAGATTCCGGTGCTCTACGTCAGCCACGCCCCCGATGAGGTTGCCCGCCTGGCCGACCACATCGTCGCACTGGAATCCGGCTGCGTCATCGCCCAGGGACCGCTCAGCGAAACCCTGGCGCGCATCGACCTGCCCATCCGCCTCGGCGAGGACGCCGGGGTGGTGCTCACCGGTCGCGTCGCGGAACGTGATCTGGACTGGGGACTGGCGCGCATCGAATTGCCGGGTGGAGCCTTATGGGTGCGCGATGGCGGCCACGCCCCCGGCAACCGGGTACGGGTGCGCGTGCTGGCGCGTGATGTCAGCCTCACCCTGCGACCGCAGGAAGACACCAGCATACTCAACCGCCTGCCGGCCGAAGTGAAGGAAATCGCCTTCGAGGCCGACCCGGCCCTGGCGCTCGCCCGTCTGCGCATCGGTGGCGAAGGCGCAAACGGAAGCGATCTCGTCGCGCGTCTGTCGCGCCGTTCCGCCGCAGCGCTCGATCTCGCCCCCGGCAAGCCGGTGTGGGCGCAGATCAAGTCTGCCGCGTTGGTGGGCTGAACCGTGGTGGAGTGTCGGCCACGTATCCTCGGGAGAACGCAGGCTCAGTCCGGTTTCGTCTTGGCGGGGCGGCGGGCGGCGGCGTCGAGTTCGGCCAGATGTTCGAGCCGTTCGCCGATGCGGCCTTCCAGACCGCGTGGGGTGGGGCGGTAGAAGCGGGGCGGGCGCAGACCGGGCGGAAAGTAGTTCTCGCCGGCGGCGTAGGCTTCCGGTTCGTCGTGGGCGTAGCGGTAGGCGTGGCCGTGGCCGAGTTCGCGCATCAGCCGGGTGGGTGCGTTGCGCAGGTGTGTGGGCACCGGGTCGGAACCGTGCTCGCGGACGAATGCCCGCATTTCGTTCCAGGCGACGTAGCCGGCGTTGGATTTGGGCGCGCAGGCGAGGTAGAGCACCGCTTGCGCCAGGGCCAGTTCGCCTTCGGGGGATCCCAGACGCGCGTAG
>CAZOZD010000345.1:0-2091 GCA_964584195.1 uncultured Burkholderiales bacterium | reverse complement strand
AGATCGCTCAGCATCAGCTGAGCGATCAACTCCGCCTTGTTCTTGACCCCCCAGACGTTCATGAACCTATTTTCCTCTGTTACCCAGAGTCCGAAGCGAGAACGGGCAGGGGCCAAGGAGCAGGATCGGGATTTCTTTGCCTCGCCTCGAGAATTTTGTCGACGATGTAGCGCACAAGCGCCGGCCAACGGTCTGGTTTCTGCAACTGAGGCGCAGTTGCCAGAACATGCTGCAAACCCGTGCGGATCGAGGTAATCATGGCCTTGATCTGGTCCCCCGCCGCATGGGTCAGGGTGAGCAATAACCTCGCCTGGCCAGCATGGTGGGTCAGGCGCGCAACACCGCTGAGGAGCAAGGGGCGACTGGTGATGGCTTCCAACCTCGTCTTGAGGTGGGCCAAGCGGACATACCAACTCCACCAGTTGTAAATCAGGGCCACCGCCCGCGCCGAGAGATTGCAGCGTTCCAGGTCTTGAGTGGTGTAGCCGCCCCAGCCCCACTGGTTCTTCAGTTCGTCAAAGCCGTTCTCGCAATCGGCACGATCCCGATACAGCTATTTCGTTTGGCAGCCTATGTTCACGTCGCCGTTGCATACCTTTCAGATTTTTCCGTTCCGCATCTACAGGGGGGCGAAGCGAGAAATCATTGCCGAGCTGGCATCGATTGGCTACACGCGGGAACGGATCCTCGGAAATGAGGACTGGCTGCTGCGTAACCAGGCCGGATAGCAGCAGATACCCGCAGAAGTTGCAACCTCTGCCAATCGCCCCTGACGGGGGGATTGGGAATCTGACAAAGTAGAATTAAGGGCGTACCCGGTGCATCATGTCGTTGCCAACCAGAAAGCAAGGCAGTAAAGTAATTAAGTAAGGACATTCTTACCAAGGGAAGCCATGCTCGCCATCGCCAAAATTACCGCCAAGGGCCAGACCACCATTCCGCAGGATATACGCGCCGCCCTGCATGTCGCGCCGGGAGACCTGATCGCCTGGGAAGTCGGTGCTGACGGCTCGGCGACCGTGCGTCGCGTGCAGCCACTGGACATCGAATACCTGCGCGCCGTTGAAGGCACGCTGTCGGAGTGGTCAGGCCAAGCCGACGAGGAAGCCTACTGTGAGCTTTGATCGCTTCACCGTCGTGCGCGTGCCGTTTCCCTTCACCGATCGCAACGCCACCAAGAACCGTCCGGCGCTGGTGCTTTCCGCCGCCGACAGCTTTAACACGCCCGCCGGGCATGCCGTGATGGCCATGATTACCTCGGCCGACAACGCTCCCTGGCCACTCGACTGCCCGATCGCCGACCTGAAGGCTGCCGGCCTGCCGGCGCCCTCTGTCGTGCGCTTCAAATTGTTCACGCTGGATCACCGACTGGTGCGCGGCGCGTTGGGAACGCTGGCCAGCGGTGACGTCCGGGCAGTTGTCAACAGACTCGACCAGCTATTCTCGCGTCAATAGCGCCCGTGTCGGGGTGAATCTCTACACCTCGAAATGCCGGCGGATGCACTCTTCGAGCAGACTCCGCGCCTCGTCCTCGTCGGCCGCCGCGAGACGCGAGTGAATCTCGACGGCCATCGGCCAAAACACCGCCATCACCGCCGGATCGAAATGGCTGCCGGTATCCTTGTCGAGAATGGCGAGCGCCGCGTCCAGCGGCATCGGTTTCTTGTAGGGGCGCTTCGAGCACAGCGCGTCGAACACGTCGGCGACGGCGGAGATGCGCGCCGCCAGCGGGATCGACTCGCCCGCCAGGCCGCGCGGATAGCCCGTGCCATTCCATTTCTCGTGGTGCGCCGCCACGACCGCTTGTGCGCCATCGAACCAGCCCATGCCGGTCACGATCTCCTCGCCCAAGCCGACATGGGTGCGCATGATTGCCATCTCCCCGGCATCGAGCCGGCCCGGTTTGAGCAGGATCGCGTCGGGCACGCCGATCTTTCTGACGTCGTGCAGGGAAGCGCTGATCAAATAGTGCTTTGCGCTCATCTCCCGGCTGATGCATAAAAATTAAGCACCAGCCGGACCATTTGAGTGTCGGCTAACCCATCTTTAACACCGCCCCACAAACTCCATTAAGAAACATAGCGTTATGTT
>CAZOZD010000344.1:0-2103 GCA_964584195.1 uncultured Burkholderiales bacterium | reverse complement strand
CGCCGCCGCCCAGGTAGCCGAAGACGAAACTGGTGCCCGCCCGGGTGGCGTGCTCCAGGGCCCCCAGCGCCTCGTTCAGGGCCAGGAACACGCCCTGGAACAGCGGCAGCTTCAACAGCGCCACGGCCAGCGCGAATTGCAGCGCCAGACCCGCCAGCACGATGCGCGTGGGAAAGCGCGCGCGGTTCTCGCTCAAGACCCAGGCCAGACCGACGAAGGCCAGGATGCCAAGGGCGCTTTGCAGGTTGGGGAGCATGCGGGACGTTTGCGGGAGGATGCCTCGTGGCCGGCTCGGCCACGCAGGATCATTGCACGATCAATTCGGCCGGGTCGAGCAATAGAAAGCGGCCATAGCGCCCCTCCGCCCGATCACCGTCGTCACTGACGACGACGATGCGCGGCTGGCCGTCGATGAGGGCGGGTGTCACCCCCTCGGCATGCTCGAAGCCCTGCCTGCCCCCCACTCGCACCGGCCGCGCGCCATCCTCCGGGTGACCGCTCCAGAACCACAGTCGGAATGGCACCTGCAGGCGCGCCACCGGCCCGCTGATGAGCAGATAGCCCCCCAGGACCGGCACCCAGGCCATGCCGCGCAGGCCGGCGCCCTTAAGATCCAGGCTGATGAGTGCGGTCGCGACGCGTGGCGGCTCGTCCGCCTCGAACATCGCGGCGGGATTCTCGACGCGGGCGATGAGCGCCCGGTCGGCCAGCAGCGGGCCACGAAACCCCACCAGCAACACGCCCTCCGGGCTGAACTCCAAAGCCTCGATGTTGAGCCCGCCCTCCTCCTTAACGTCCAGCGTTTCGGCCGCCGCGGCCAGCACCGGATGGGCCGCCGCCAACGCCGGCTTCAAGTCCCGCACCAGGCCCGGCGCCGCCATGCGATCCCCCTCCACGCGAAAGCGCACCAGCTTGTCGCGAGCCTTCTTTACCTCACCGGAAGCGGAGCGGGAGTGGGACGAGAGGGCATAGACCCAACCCGCCGGGTCCAGCGCCAGCGCCTCCAGATCGTCCAGCTTCCACACCGCATCGTCCGCATCCAGCGGTGGCAACAGAGGCGACGCCTCCACCCGACCGTCCAGACCGATGCGCACCAGGCTGAAGGGGTAGGCCTTATCGTCCTCCACCACCAGGAAGCGCCCGTCCGGCAATTGCTGGATGGCGGAGGGCTCGTGGAGGCCGGTGAGGAACTGGAATTCGGGTATGTCAGGCATGGGCAGGGTGTAGGACGATGCTATGAATCGGCGGTATTGCCGGCAGGACGATCTCGACGGTGCAGCAGATACATGACCCCGGCGATGAGCACGATCGCCGCGAACAGCGCGTAGGGCGCAAAGCGGTTGAAGGTGGCCGCCCAGGCACTGAGCTCGTTCAGCAGCAGCGCCCAGACGCCGATGGCGACATAGGTGGCCACCAGCACCACCCCCATGTTCACCCAGGGGCGCAAGCCGATCAGGAAGCCGATGATCGCCCCCACCACCGGTCCGGTCATCCAGAAAGGCAGGAAGACGAACATGAACAGGCCGGCGATGCCGAACCTGCGCACCGTATCCCCGCGCAGTTCCGCGGCGTGACGCAGATTCGCGAGAAAGGCTTCCAGCCGGGGCAGCCGGATCAGCTGCCGCCAGCTCAGCGCGAACAGGGGATACACCAGCATGACCTGGATGGTCTCCACCACCATGTTGAGGGGCACCACCTGGGCATGCCCGAAGCCGCTGGCGTAGCCGAAGGACATCCCCGCGGCGCGGCCGATGACCAGGTTCAGCCCGGTCATCGCCGCGTAGGTGAGCACGCTGTCCGGAAACAGCTGCCAGCCGATGCCGAATGCCAGCAACAACAATCCAGCCAGGGCCAGACCCACGGCCAGCAGTCGGCCCTCGCTGCTGGAGAGGAGGGGTTCAGGCATCACGCCTCCCGGTCCAGACAGACGTCGGCGCCGGCAATTCGCTGAACAAAGGCTTGTCCATGTGTGGGAGCGGGTCAGGTTCCTATTCTGCACCTCGGCTATCCTGAAATTGGCTGGTCGTTTCGCCGCATTGTCACTCTCGAATCGGTATCGCGTCCTGCCAGGATGGGTGGGGACGTGGTTCGAACACATTCCAG
>CAZOZD010000343.1:0-2155 GCA_964584195.1 uncultured Burkholderiales bacterium | reverse complement strand
ATACGACCTCGCCGAACTGGCGCAATACATCGACTGGACGCCCTTCTTCCAGGCCTGGGAACTGCACGGCCGCTACCCGAAGATCCTGCAGGACGAAACGGTCGGCGAAGAGGCGAGCAAGCTGTTCGCCGATGCCCAGGCCATGCTCGATCGGATGATCCGGGAGAGCTGGATCGAGGCCCGCGCCGTCATCGGCCTGTTCCCCGCCAGCCGGATCGGGGACGACATCGCCCTGTATGCGGATGAACAGCGCGAGCACCCACTCATGGTCTGGCACAACCTGCGCCAGCAGATGGCCAAGCCGGCCGGCAACCCCAACCTCTGCCTTGCCGACTACGTCGCCCCGGCGCCGATCCGGGACTACCTGGGCGCATTCGTGGTCACCGCCGGCATCCGCGAGGACGACAAGGTCAAGGCCTTCGAGGCCGCCCACGACGACTACTCGGCGATCCTGTTCAAGGCCCTGTGCGATCGCCTCGCCGAGGCCTTCGCCGAGCGCATGCACCAGCGGGTACGCACCGAGTTCTGGGGCTATGCAAGTGAGGAAGCGCTCACCAACGAACAGCTCATCAAGGAGGAGTACCGCGGCATCCGTCCCGCCCCCGGCTACCCGGCCTGCCCGGAGCACAGCGAGAAGGGGCCGCTGTTCGACCTGCTGCAAGCGCAGGAAAACATCGGCGTCAGCCTCACCGAAAACTTCGCCATGCTGCCCATGGCCTCGGTGTCCGGCTTCTATTTCAGCCACCCGGAAGCACGCTATTTCGCCGTCGCCAGGATCGCCCGAGACCAGGTCGAGGACTACGCGAAGCGCAAGGGCTGGGATGTCGCCACCGCGGAACGCTGGCTGGCGCCCAACCTGGGCTGAACGGCATGGGCTGTTCCGGGGGCTGCGCATGCAGCCAGGCCGCGCAAGCCGGATCGGCCTGGCCCTGGTGGTGGCCATCGAGGTCGGCCGGCGCGCACTGTTCGGCGCCGAACCGCTGTCGCTGGCCATGATTGGCATCGGCCTCGTCGCCCTGGCGGCCAACCTCACCTGCGTCGCGCTGCTCGCCCGCCACCGCGACGGCGAGGTGCATCTGCGCGCAAGCTGGATATTCTCGGTCAATGACGCCCTGGCCAACCTCGGCGTCATCCTCGCCGAAGCCCGGCTCGCCACCTGAACCCCTGAGCCGGAAAGGGCGTGAACTCCTCCGGGTCGCGAGGCTCAGGTAAAGTACAGGCCACCTCTCCGCCGCCCCGACTCCACCGGCAAGAACAGGAGAACGTATGCGTATTTCATTGCAACTCGGCATCGTGCTCATCGCCGCGACCCTGGGCGGACTGGCCGGCCATGCCCTGCGCCCGGCCGGCCCCTCCGCGCCCGGCGCGGAAACAGGCGCGAAGGCCGACGGCAAGGATGGCAAAGGCGACAAACCCGCTCCGGGCCGGGGCGCGGCGGGGCGCGATGAACGCCCCCTGCCGGTGCTCGCCCATCGGATCGAGTCCGCCGTGGAACGCGAAACGGTGCAGGCGGTGGGCACCCTGGTGGCGGATGAGACGGTGATGATCCGGCCCGAGATCGCCGGCCGCATCACCCATCTGGCGGTGAACGACGGCGCCCGGGTGGCGGCGGGAGCCGTACTGGCGCGGCTCGATGACGGCGAGCGACACGCCCGCCTGCGCCAGACCGAGGCCGAGGTGGCACTCCTGGAAGAACGCCTGCAACGCGCCGAGCGCCTGTTCGCGCAGAACTTCCTCGCCGAGCAGGCAGTGATCGACGCGCGCCAGAACCTGGCCCAGGCGCGCGCCCGGGTCGACGAGGCACGCGCGGCGCTCGACAAGACCGTGCTGCGCGCGCCATTCGCCGGTCAGCTCGGCCTGCGCCAGGTGAGTCCCGGCGCATGGGTCAAGGAAGGCCAGGACATCGTCAGCCTCACCAAGCTCGACCGCCTCAAGCTCGATGTGCGGGTGCCCGAGGTCCACCTCGCGCAACTGCGCGACCTGGGCGAGTTGTCGCTGAGCGTGGACGCCTGGCCGGAACGCCGCTTCAAGGCCCGTGTCAGCGCCATCGATCCCGGCGTCGATCCGGCCAGCCGCACCCTGCTGCTGCGCGCCGTGGTCGACAACCGCGACGGCGCACTCCGGCCCGGCATGTTCGCGCGGGTGTTCGCCGAGC
>CAZOZD010000342.1:0-2162 GCA_964584195.1 uncultured Burkholderiales bacterium | reverse complement strand
TACGCCATCGCCCCGCGGTCTTCGGATGAAGCATCTAAATTGGCATAGCCCCTAACCCCCCGAAGCAGGCCTGGACGGCGTCAGCGCGGATTCGGCTGGCAGCCTTCCATCAGTTTTTGCGGTGCATTCATCACCTCCGGTCTATGCTTGGTATAGCTATAAAGAATTAGAAAGGGATCACCCCCGAAAATACACTTGCTCCAGATTCGGCGCACCCCCACCGACAGGAGCACTTAATGTCAGCGAAGAAGTATGACGCCGGGGTCAAGGAGTACCGCGAGCTTTATTGGGCTCCGGACTACCTTCCGCTCGACAGCGATCTGCTTGCCTGCTTCAAGATCACCCCGCAAGCCGGGGTTCCGCGTGAAGAAGCCGCCGCCGCCGTCGCCGCGGAATCCTCCACCGGAACGTGGAGCACCGTGTGGTCGGAGCTTCTGACGGACATGGAGTTCTACAAGGGGCGCGCCTACGCCATCGAGGACGTGCCCGGCGACAAGGAAAGCTTCTACGCCTTCATCGCCTATCCCATCGACCTGTTCGAGGAGGGATCGGTCGTCAACGTGCTGACCTCGCTGGTCGGCAACGTGTTCGGCTTCAAGGCGGTCAAGCACCTGCGGCTGGAGGACATCCGCTTCCCGCTCGCCTACGTCAAGACCTGCATGGGTCCGCCCTCCGGCATCCAGGTGGAGCGCGACAAGCTCAACAAGTACGGCCGTCCGCTGCTCGGCTGCACCATCAAGCCCAAGCTGGGCCTGTCGGCCAAGAACTACGGCCGCGCGGTCTATGAGTGCCTGCGCGGCGGGCTCGACTTCACCAAGGACGACGAGAACGTCAACTCCCAGCCCTTCATGCGCTGGCAGAACCGCTTCGAATTCGTGGCGGAGGCCGTGCGCAAGGCGCAGGAGGAGACCGGCGAGCGCAAGGGCCACTACCTCAACGTCACCGCGCCCGACTGCGAGCAGATGCTGGAGCGCGCCGAGTTCGCCAAGGACCTCGGCATGCCCATCATCATGCACGACTTCCTGACCGCCGGCTTCGCCGCCAACACCTCGCTCGCCAAATGGTGCCGGCGCAACGGCGTGCTGCTGCACATCCACCGCGCCATGCACGCGGTGATCGACCGCCATCCCAAGCACGGCATCCACTTCCGCGTCCTGGCCAAGTGCCTGCGCCTGTCGGGCGGCGACCACCTGCACACCGGCACCGTGGTGGGCAAGCTGGAGGGCGACCGCGCCTCCACCCTGGGCTACGTGGACCTGCTGCGCGAATCCTTCATCCCCGAAGACCGCCGCCGCGGCATCTTCTTCGATCAGGACTGGGGCTCGATGCCCGGCGTCTTCGCGGTCGCCTCGGGCGGCATCCACGTCTGGCACATGCCGGCGCTGCTGACGATCTTCGGCGACGATTCGGTGTTCCAGTTCGGCGGCGGCACGCAGGGCCACCCGTGGGGCAACGCCGCCGGCGCGGCGGCCAACCGCGTGGCGCTGGAAGCCTGCGTCAAGGCCCGCAACCAGGGCCGCGACCTGGAGCGCGAAAGCCGCGACATCCTGACCGAGGCCGCCCGCCACAGCCCCGAGCTGGCCATCGCGATGGAGACCTGGAAGGAGATCAAGTTCGAGTTCGAGACGGTGGACAAGCTGGACGTCGCCTGAGCGGCGTCCCCTCCGTCCCCCCGCTTCAACCCGCCGTCCCGCGCCACCACGATCAGGGAGCCCCGCGATGCCCGCGACCCCCCCGTCCTCGTTGAAGGACTACCAGACCGCCCAGTCCCTTGAGACCTTCGCCTTCCTGCCGCCGCTGACCCGCGAGGAGATCGTCGAGCAGGTCGCCTACATCATCGCCCAGGGCTGGACGCCGGCCATCGAGCACGAAGACCCGGCCCGCGCCTTCAGTTGCTACTGGCCCATGTGGAAGCTGCCGTTCTTCGGCGAGACCGACGTCCACGCCGTGCTGGCCGAGGCGGAAGCCTGCCGCCAGGCCTATCCCGGCCATCATGTCCGCATCACCGGCTACGACAACTACACCCAGTGCCAGGGTGCGGCGTTCGTCGTGTTCCGGGGCCGCGGCTGGTAACCGGCAGCGCCGCCCGTCCATCTCCAGACCATCCGTCGCAAGGGAAATGACCATGGCGAGCCAGGACTCCTCGGGCCGCGCGGCGGCCC
>CAZOZD010000341.1:0-2165 GCA_964584195.1 uncultured Burkholderiales bacterium | reverse complement strand
CCTGCACGCCGGCTTTCACTGGGAGGCACACGAGGTGCTGGAACCCGTCTGGATGGCGCTGCCCGAGGGCCCCGCGCGGCAGATGGCGCAGGCGCTGATCCAGCTTGCCAATGCCCGGCTGAAGGACCGCATGGGCCGCCCGCGCGCGGCCGCCCGGCTGAGGGCTCTGGCGGCGGGGCATTTGGCTGCGGCAGGGGCCGGGCCGGTGCTGGGCCTCGACCCGAAGGCTGTGGCGGGCTGGATCGCAAGCCCGAGAAATGCATTATAATGCATAAACTTTGTTGACTGGCGGCGCCTAGCCCCGTATCGAGAGGGCAGTATGCTGCATATGCCGCTTGTCGAATCTCTCCCATCGCACTAAAGTGCACATCAACTCAGGAGCGCGCCATGTCCAAGGTCATCGATTTCCAGACCGACCCCAGCCGCTACCGCCACTGGCGTTACAGGGTGGAGGGCCCCGTGGCCTGGCTCACGATGGATGTGGACGAGAACGGCGGGCTCTTCGAGGGCTACCAGCTTAAGCTCAACAGCTACGACCTGGGCGTGGATATCGAGCTCAACGACGCCATCACCCGCCTACGCTTCGAGCATCCGCAGGTCGGCGCCGTGGTCATGCAATCGGGCAAGGACCGGGTGTTCTGCGCCGGGGCCAACATCCGGATGCTGGGCGGGGCCAGCCACGCGCACAAGGTCAACTTCTGCAAGTTCACCAACGAGACCCGCAATACCTACGAGGCCGCCGAGGCCGACTCCGGCCAGACCTATATCGCTGCCGTCAAGGGCGCCTGCGCCGGGGGCGGCTACGAGCTGGCGCTGGCCTGCAACCACATCATGCTGGTGGATGATTCGTCGTCCTCGGTCTCGCTGCCCGAGGTGCCGCTCCTGGCCGTGCTGCCCGGCACCGGGGGCCTCACCCGCGTGACCGACAAGCGCAAGGTGCGCCGCGATCTGGCGGACGTGTTCTGCGCGATGGAAGAGGGGGTGAAGGGCAAGCGGGCGCTCGACTGGCGGCTGGTGGACGAGGTCGTGCCGAACTCGAAGTTCGACGAGACGGTGCGCGCCCGTGCCGCCGAGATCGCGGCAAGGAACGCCAAGGGCGAGGTGTCCGGCATCAAGCTGGGGCCGCTGGCGCGCAGCGTCGATCCCGACGGCTCGGTCAGCTATTCGCTGGTCGAGGTGACGGTGGATCGCGCCGGCCGCAAGGCGACGATCACGCTGCTCGGCCCCGACGCGCCGCCGCCCGCCGACCTGGCCGCGCTGCAGGCGCAGGGCGACCAGTCGTATCTTCTGCGGCTGGCGCGCGAGCTCGAGGATGCGATCCTGCACCTGCGGCTCAACGAGATGGAGCTGGGCCTGTGGGTGTTCCGCAGCCAGGGCTATCCGGCGCTGGTGGCGGCGCATGAGGCGTTCCTTCTCGATAACGCGAACGGCTGGCTAGCGCGCGAAATCCTGCTCTACTGGAAGCGCGTGCTGAAGCGGATCGACGTGACCTCGCGCTCGCTGACCGCGCTGGTCGAGCATGGGTCGTGCTTTGCCGGCCCCCTGGCCGAAATCCTCTGGGCCGTGGACCGGACCTATATGATGGACGGCGAATTCGAGGGCGACAACCGGCCGCTGGCCGCGATCACCCTCACCCGCGGCAACTTCGGCCGCTACCCGATGGGCAACGACCTGACCCGACTGCAGACCCGGTTCTTGGGCGAGCCCGAGGCGATCGCGGCGCTGGAATCGCGCATCGGCAGCCCGCTCGAGGCTGACGCGGCCCGCGACCTGGGCCTGATCACCTTCGCCTACGACGACATCGACTGGGAGGACGAGCTGCGCATCTTCATGGAAGAGCGCGCGAGCTTCTCGCCCGATGCGATGACGGGGATGGAGGCGAATCTGCGCTTCGCCGGGCCCGAGACGATGGAAACCCGCATCTTCGGCCGCCTGACCGCCTGGCAGAACTGGATCTTCAACCGCCCCAACGCCACCGGCCCCAACGGTGCGTTGCAGCGCTACGGCACCGGCCAGCGGGGCGACTACGCGATGCAGCGCGTGTGAACGCGCCTGGTGGGGCGACGCCCCACCCTACGGGCTCCGGCCCCGCCGGTCCCGTCCACCCGTAGGGTGGGGCTCCGCCCCACCGACCACCCCACCCGGAGGACCCGATGCTCGACCTC
>CAZOZD010000340.1:0-2204 GCA_964584195.1 uncultured Burkholderiales bacterium | reverse complement strand
ATCATACCGCAAGCCGCCGGAATGCATCGGCCGATCGATGCACCGATCCGGCCCGCTGCACAAGCCAGGGATACGCCGCGCTTATGGAATACGACACGTATAATGCCGGCCTGTTTCACCGAATCTCAAGCAGGATCAAGCCATGGAAGCCGAACGCATCAACCAGATCGAAAACACACTCAAGGACCTGGGCCAGCGTGCCCGCGATCTCCGGGGGTATCTTTGACTACCCTGGCAAGCGCGACCGGCTGAACGAGGTCATCCGCATCGCCGAGGACCCCGGCCTCTGGAACGACCCCAGACAGGCCCAGGAGATCGGCCGCGAACGCAAGGCGCTGGAGGCGGTGGTGCTCACCCTGGAGGAGGTCGACACCGGCCTGGCCACGGCCGCCGAGCTGTTCGAACTGGCCCGCGAGGAGGACGACGACGACACCCTGCACGCGGTGGCCGGGGATGTCGACGCGCTCGCGGCGCGGGTCGACGAGCTCGAATTCCGGCGCATGTTCTCCGGCGAGATGGACGCCAGCCCATGCTTCATCGAGATCAACTCCGGTGCCGGCGGCACCGAGGCCCAGGACTGGGCCGGCATGCTGGAGCGCATGTACCTGCGCTATTGCGAGCGCAAGGGCTTCAAGGCCGAGTTGCTGGAGGAATCCGAGGGCGAGGTGGCCGGCATCAAGAGCGCCACCATCCGTGTCGATGGCGAATACGCCTACGGTTACCTGCGCACCGAAACCGGCGTGCACCGCCTGGTGCGCAAGTCGCCGTTCGACTCCAACGCCCGTCGCCACACCTCGTTCTGCAGCGTGTACGTATACCCCGAAGTGGACGACTCCATCGAGATCGAGATCAACCCGGCCGACGTGCGCACCGATACCTACCGCGCCAGCGGCGCCGGCGGCCAGCACATCAACAAGACCGATTCGGCGGTGCGGCTCACCCACACGCCCACCGGCATCGTCGTACAGTGCCAGAACGACCGCTCCCAGCACCGCAACCGCGACGAGGCCTGGAAGATGCTGCGCGCCCGCCTGTACGAGCTCGAACTGCGCAACCGCATGGCCGAGCAGCAGAAGCTGGAGGATGCCAAGACCGACATCGGCTGGGGCCACCAGATCCGTTCCTACGTACTCGACCAGTCGCGCATCAAGGACCTGCGCACCAACCACGAGGTCGGCAACACCCAGGCCGTGCTCGACGGCGACCTCGACGGATTCATCGAGGCCAGCCTCAAACAGGGCGTGTAAGCCACCGATTCAAGCTAGAATTCGCTCATTCACCGCATTCAATCAGGAGCTCCCCATGGCCCGCATTACCGTCGACGACTGCATCGACCGCATCCCCAACCGCTTCGAGATGACCCTGGCCGCCGCCTACCGCGCCCGCCAGATTTCAATCGGCGCCGCACCCAAGATCGAGGTCGACAAGGACAAGCCTGCCGTGATCGCACTGCGCGAGATCTCGGCCGGAATCATCGGCCCGGAGATCCTGGAAAAGGCGCAGCCCTGAGCAAAGCCGGCGGACCGGCTCCGACATGGCCTCGCAGCCCGCGCCCGCCCGCTCAAGCCCTCGCCACGATCCCGTCGCGGCGGATTCCGGCGTCGACGTCCGCGCCATCGCGCCCTACCTGAGCCCCGACGAAGCGGCGACCTTCGCCACCGCCTACGCATTCGGCGCCGCCGCCCATGCAGGCCAGTTCCGCAAGGACGGCGAACCCTACATCACCCACCCCCTGGCAGTCGCTGGCACCCTGGCCGGCTGGCGCATGGACATCCAGACCCTGGTGGCAGCGCTCCTGCACGACGTGGTCGAGGACACCCCGGTCACCCGCGCCGAGATCGTCGAGCGCTTCGGCGAGGCGGTGGCGGATCTCGTCGACGGGGTGACCAAGCTCGACCGGATCGAGTTCGAGAACAAGACCCAGGCCCAGGCCGAGAACTTCCGCAAGATGCTGCTGGCGATGGCGCGCGACGTGCGCGTGATCCTCATCAAGCTCGCCGACCGCCTGCACAACATGCGTACCCTCGGCCCCATGAGCGAGGAGCAGCGCGGCCGCATCGCCACCGAAACGCTGGAGATCTACGCGCCCATCGCCAACCGTCTGGGGCTGAACAGCCTCTACCACGAATTGCAGGACCTGGCCTTCCAGAACCTGCACCCCACCCGCTACCGGGTGCTGGAAAAGGCGGTGCAGGGCTCCCGTC
>CAZOZD010000339.1:0-2204 GCA_964584195.1 uncultured Burkholderiales bacterium | reverse complement strand
TCACGGAGATGCGGCGTGAATGGAGCATGGCGGAGCCTCGCGGGAAGCGCGTGCGGAAGGAACGGGTCTATGCCCTACTCCACAGCACATTGCAGAGGAATAGGCGAAAGGGTCAAGGGACGCCCATATCAGCCCCGTCCGTAGGAATCCTCCAGGCGGACGATGTCGTCCTCGCCCAGGTAGGAACCCGACTGAACCTCGATGATGTTGAGCGGCACCTTGCCGGGATTCTCCAGGCGGTGAACCGTGCCCACGGGGATGTAGATGGATTGGTTCTCGTAGATCACGATCTGCTCGTCGCCGCGGGTCACCAGGGCGGTGCCGTTCACCACCACCCAGTGTTCGGCGCGGTGATAGTGCTTTTGCAGCGACAGCCGGGCTCCCGGCGCGATGGACAGGCACTTCACCTGATAGCGCTCGCCCGCATGCACCGACTGGAAGGTCCCCCAGGGGCGATGGACCTTGCGATGGCTGACCGGCTCGGTCCGGCCGCCCTTCTTCAGGCGCTCGACGATCCCCTTGACCTCCTGCGCGCGGTTCTTGTCGGCGACCAGAACGGCGTCCTCGACCACCACCACCACCGCGTTCTCCAGCCCCACCACGGCGGCCAGGGGACCTTCACTGCGCACGTAGCAGTTCCGCGCCCCTTCCATCACCACATCACCGACCGTGACGTTGCCGGCGGCGTCCTTGGACCCGACGTCCCACAGAGCCGACCAGGCCCCCACGTCGGTCCAGCCGAGGTCGCAGGGGACGACGGCGGCCATGTCGGTCCGCTCCATCACCGCGTAGTCCAGGGAGATGTCGGGCGCGCGCGCGAAGGCATCCATGTCCAGGCGGAAGAAGTCCAGGTCCGAACGTCCCGCCACCAGGGCGTCCCGGCAGGCTCCCACGACCGCCGGTGCGTAACGCTCCATCTCGGCCAGCAGACGGCTGGCAGCGAACAGGAACATGCCGCTGTTCCAGGCATGCTCGCCATCGGCGACATAGCGCTCGGCCACCGCGTGCGTCGGCTTCTCCACAAAGGCGTCCACCGCGAAGGCACCCGGCAGGCCGGACAGGGGAGCCCCCCGGCGGATGTAGCCATAGCCGGTCTCCGGCTTGGTGGGGGCGATGCCGAAGGTGACGAGGCGGCCAGCCAGTGCGGCGGCGGCGGCGGTCCGGACGGCGGCATGGAAAGCCTCCACGTCGCGGATCAGATGGTCGGCCGGCAGCACCAGAAGCAGCGTGTCGGGGTCGCGCTCGGCCGCCAGCAGGGCGGCGACGGTGCAAGCGGCGGCAGTGTTGCGGCCTACCGGCTCCAGCACGATCCCGCGAGGGGCATTGTTGGTCTGGCGAAGCTGCTCGGCGATGATGAAGCGGTGTTCCTGGTTGCAGACGACCAACGGCGCGTCGAACAGCTCCGGGTCGGCCAGCCGCAGGGCCGTGTCCTGAAGCAACGAGTTTTCGGAACAGAGATTGAGGAGCTGCTTGGGATACATCTCCCGTGACAGCGGCCACAGGCGCGAACCGGACCCTCCCGACAGAAGGACCGGCAGGATCTTCCGATCCGGCGAAGACATGCTCATGCTGCCACCATCTCACTTATCCGCGTCCAGGAAAATCCTGACCGCTGCGTTCACCCGCCACGCAGGCTCCTGGCCGTTGCGGAGCGCGGCGGCATCCGACACGGGGGCCCGCGCCCGAAACTGCCATCGACCCCATCGACGGCGCTTTTCCAGGTCTTTTGAAGTGCAGACCTTATAATACCAAGTCCCGGTGAGGCCAACTCTCCAGGACTCACCAGGACTTGGTATCGGCGGCGACTGCCGCCGCGCCGCTCGTGCGGCGGAGCCAAGCGGCCGGATGGCCGCGCCGGCGATTGAGGCCGGTGATCGGTTCCGATCACCGGGATTTGGTATAAGCCCCTCCCTTCTCCCGCCACAAGCCGCTATCGGAAAACACTGCCCGGAGACCGAACGGCCGATCTCCTTTCCCCTCTTTCCCTGGTGTTTCGGAAAAAAAGAGGGGGCGCTCCGGTTGGAGCGCCCCCGACATCAGGGTCTGGAAGAAGGTGCCGGTCAGCCCAGCGAGACGTTGCCGAAGCCGACCGCGGTGGTGTTGTGGAACACACCCAGCAGCCGGATGTCGGTTGCCGCCACCTGGCCGTCGCCGTTGGCGTCGACCACCAGGTAGAGGCCCGTGCTGGTCCCGTTGTTGGCCAG
>CAZOZD010000338.1:0-2207 GCA_964584195.1 uncultured Burkholderiales bacterium | reverse complement strand
TCGAGCAGATCGAGCAGTGTGCGGCGACCGGTATCGAATTGCTGGCGATAGGCGTCGCGCGCCTTCTCCGTGGATAGCTGGTGCTGATCGAGGAACTCGATCTGCTCGGCCAGTTTCTTCAGGTCGTTGTAGCCGATCGTCACCGCCTGGCGGATGTCCCGGCAGACCTTGTCGCGCAGATCCTTGGCGACATTCACGCGCTCGGCGTACTGGCGCTCCCGGGCGCTGTCGGCGTTGCCGTTGTAGAGATTCATGTTGAGAACCAGGCCGTAACTGGTGAGCGAGCTATCGGACGGGTTGGTGATGCCATTCACCTTGTGGCCGATGTCGTGGCGGGCCTGGAAGAACACCTTCGGCATGAAATTGGCCTTGGCGCCGCGCAACTCGGCCATCGAAGACACGATGTTTTCCTGGGCGGCAAGGATGGCCGGGTTCCTGCGGTAGCCCGAGAGCACCGCCTGCTCCTTGGTGGCGGGAATCTCCTTGTCGAAAAGCGCCGGCTTGACCATGTTGGAAGGGGGCACCTTGCCGACGATGCGCTGGAAGCGGGCGCTCACGTCATGGAGGTTGCTCGCCTCGGTGAGCAGGTTGGACTCGGCCAGGGCGAGACGGCCGCTGGCCTGTTCCAGATCGACCAGGCTGGTAAGGCCCGCCTTCACGCGCCGTGAAATCTGCTCATGCAGCGCACGGTGCTGGACATAGTTTTCTTCGGCGAGACTGTAAAGCCTGCGAAAGCGCAACACGTCGTTGTAGGCGCGCATGGCTTCGAGGGCGGTTTCCTCGGTGGCGTCGAGCAATTCGAAGTAACGCACGCGCTGCGCATAGCTCAGGCGTTCGACCTCGCTTTTCGTCGCGAAACCGTCGAACAGCATCTGTTCGAGATAAAGAGAGGTTCCGGAGGTGGTGTAGCTGACATTACGGCCGGCGGGGCCCGCTTCCCGGAGGCGCTCGCGCTTGACGCCGGTACTCAGGTCAATCTTCGGCAGGTAGCCGCCGCGCGCCACGCCGATGCCCTGGGTGGCCTCCCGGAAGGCATGCCATTTGGAAAGCACTTCGGGGTTTTTCAGTGCCGCATCCTGGGCGGCCTGCTTGAGGTCGTAGGCCAGCGCGGCACCACCGAAAGACAGCAGGCAGGCGGCGACAGCAAGCGAAAGGCGATGACGGCGTAGAGAGAATTTCATGATGACACTCCCGTGGAATTGGGTTTAAATCGACTCCGAATGCGGTTCTGTGTGTCCCGATTGACGGATACTGCTCAAACTGGTGTACATTTTTCTGGTGGCGCAAGTTAGCATGGGTCTGCGGATTATGCAATTTGCCAGCCGGGTGACAATCAAATAACCTTGTCAATGACCAGTAACCTGTTGTTATTCATACACAGTCGTTTCTCGCGCACGCTGGGCGCGTCGGTGGCCCTGCTTGTCCTGGCTCTGGCCGTCATCGCGGCGCCGAACTTCGACAAGATCTTCCAGTTGGCACAGACGCGCTATGGCGACGCCGCCGTGCAGATCGTGCGCGGCTGGCAGGACATGATGCAGTCCGTACAAGGGGTGAGCGAGCAGGACAAGGTCCGGCGCGTCAATGAGTTCTTCAACCGCCGCGTGCGCTACGGCGAAGATCAGGCGGTGTGGGGAGAGAACGACTACTGGGCCACCCCGCTGGAGTTCATGGGGCGCGGCATCGGCGATTGCGAGGATTATTCCATCGCCAAGTATTTCACGTTGCGCGCCCTCGGCGTTTCGGACGAACGTTTGCGCATCGTCTATGTGCGCGCACGCATCGGCGGGCCGCGCAGCGACATCACCCAGGCGCACATGATCCTCGGCTACTACGAAGATCCCTCCGGCGAGCCGCTGATTCTCGACAACCTCGTCACCGACGTGCGCCCGGCCTCGCGCCGCAACGATCTGCAGCCGGTCTTCAGCTTCAACAGCGAGGGCTTGTGGACGGGCAGCGGCGCCGCCGAAAAGAAGGATGCCAGCAGCTCCACGGCGAAACTCTCGCGCTGGCGCGACCTGATCGCCCGCATGCAGGCCGAAGGCTTCCAATGACCGCTCGTACCCCCATCCCCTTCCAGGAGGACTAGACCGTGTCCCTCTTCAGACGCATCTGGCTGGCCGCCATCGGCCTCACCATCGCGGCCTTCGTCGGCAGCCTGCTCGTCAATACGCTCACCGCGATCGATGGCCGCGTCCCAGTGAAAGTGC
>CAZOZD010000337.1:0-2224 GCA_964584195.1 uncultured Burkholderiales bacterium | reverse complement strand
ACAGGCCGATGGGGCCGACCCGGTTGGGACCGATGCGCACCTGCATGTAGCCGATGATCTTGCGTTCGGCGTAGGTGAGGTAGGCCACGGCGATGAGCAGGGGCAAGACGATGGCGATGATCTTGGCCAGGGTCCACACCGGCGTGAAGGCCGGGCCGAGCAGTTCCTGGATGGCTTCCATCACATCTTCTCCAGGCGGATTGTGCCGTAGCGCGGGCCGAGCCGGCCGGCGGCGGCGAGGTTGCCGGACAGGCGGGCGACCCCGTCGGGCAGGTGGTCGTCGCGGATCAGGCGCAGCACGGTCTCGACCTCGCCCTGATGGACCCGCACCGGGCGTTCGGCGGCAAGACCGAGCCGGGCGATGGTTTCACCACACACGGCCACCGCCTGGCCGAGCTGGCCGTCGGCACTGGCCTGCAGGGCCGGGGCACGGCGGGTGTAGGCGTCGAGCAGGTGGATGGCGGTCTCGCCCAGGCGTTCGATGCCCTCCGTGGCCGGGACCTGAACGTCGAGGGTGATGCCCTGAATGCTGTTGTCGAGGCGTTCGCGCACGCTCGCCTCGCCTGCGGGCAGGGCCTCGGCCCGCACCGCCTCGACGCTGTCATGGGCGAAGCCGGGCAGGTCGAACTGGTTGCCCAGCACGCGCAGCACCTTCCAGGCCGGACGGGCCTCGCCGGGCGGCTGGACGCAGGCGCGGAAGGCCTGCAGGCGGCCTTCCATGCTGACGAAGCTGCCGTCGGTTTCCGCCCAGGCGGCGATGGGCAGCATGACATGGGCATATTCGGCTGCGCGGTCGGCGAACGGGGTGAGCACCACCACCAGCTTGGCAGCGGCCAGCGCGGCGCGTGCCTGGGCGCTGTCCCAGGCTTCGAGGTCGGGCTCGGCGCCGACGATGACATAGGCCTTGCGGGGCCGGGCGAACATGGCCGCGGCATCGAGGCCGCCAGCCCCGGGCCGGCAGCCGACCACGCCGGCACCGACCTGGTTGGCGGCCTCGACGAGGAAGCCGAGCGTGGCGCCGGTGGCCCCGGCGATGGCCTGTGCGAGTGCGTGCAGCTCGGCCGCGGCCGGGTGTTGTTGTGCCACTGCGCCGAGCAGGATCGCCTTGCGCTCGCCGCTCTTCAGGCTTTCCGCCATGGCGCGTGCGGCCTCCTGTACCTCGCCGCCGGGCACACCGTCGATGCCAAGGGCGCGCGCCAGTTCGGCGAGCAGGGCGGGGAGCGCCGAAGGCCGGCCGATGCGTTTGGCCGTGACCGGGCAAAGCAGGTCATCGTCGGCACAGTGGATCACGTTCAACTGGGTGCCGCGCTTGACGGCCTGGCGCAGGCGCTGGGCGATCAGCGGCTGTTCCTTGCGCACGCTGGCGCCGATGAGCAGCACCCGGTCGAGCGTACCGAGATCGGCCACCGGCATGCCCAGCCATTCCACGCCGGGGCGGCTGCCGGAGAAGTCGGTCCGGTCGAGCCGGCTGTCGATGTTCTCGCAGCCCAGCGCGCGCGCCAGCTTCTGGAACAGGAACAGTTCCTCCACGGTCTGGTGGGGTGATGCGATGCAGCCGATGGCCTCGCCGCCATGGGTGTCACGGATGACCCTGAGTGCGCCGGCGGCCTGGGCGAGTGCCTTGTGCCAGTCGACCTCGATCCAGGCGGAGCCTTCCCTGACCCGGGGGCGGGTGAGCCGGCTGTCAGCGTTGAGGGCCGCGTAGGCGTAGCGGTCGCGGTCGGCCAGCCAGCATTCGTTGATGGCTTCGTTTTCGACCGGTGTGGCCCGGTATACGCGCTGAGCCTTGACGTGCAGGGCGAGATTGGTGCCCAGGCCATCGTGCGGGCTCACCGTGCGCCGGCGCGACAGCTCCCAGGGGCGGGCGCTGTAGCGGAAGGGTTTCGAGGTCAGCGCGCCGACCGGGCACAGATCGATGACATTGCCCGAAATCTCGGAGGCCACCTGGCGTTCGAGGAAGGGCATCACCTCGGTATGCTCGCCGCGGCCCGGCATGCCCAGCTCCATGATGCCGGCGATCTCCTGGCCGAAGCGCACACAGCGGCTGCAATGGATGCAGCGGGTCATGTCGGTGGCGATGAGCGGTCCAAGGTCCTTTTCACGCACCACGCGCTTGACTTCGGCGTAGCGGGAACCGCTGCCGCCATAGCCGACGGCGAGGTCCTGCAACTGGCACTCGCCGCCCTGGTCGCAGATCGGGCAGTCGAGCGGGTGGTTGATGAGC
>CAZOZD010000336.1:0-2258 GCA_964584195.1 uncultured Burkholderiales bacterium | reverse complement strand
ACTACATCAACGTCGTCAACGAGTTGATCGTGTACCAGAGCAAGCTGGTGGAAGAGACCGGACACGATGCCGAGGAGATGGCCAAGGCCACACAAACCCTGCTCATTGCGATCACCGCCATCGCATTCGCGCTGGCCCTGTTTATCGCACTCATGCTGACCCGCGGCATCACCCGTCCGCTCAACGAGGCGGTCGCGGTCGCCGACGCACTTTCCGAAGGCGACCTGACCGTGAAGATCGAGGTCGACTCGAAGGACGAGACCGGCCAGTTGAAGCAGGCCATGCAGAACATGGTGGAAAAGCTCACCTCCATCATCACCGACGTCCATTCCGCCACCGACAACCTCTCCTCCGCCTCCGAGGAAATCGCCGCCACCGCCCAGTCCCTCTCCCAGGCCAGCTCCGAACAGGCCGCAAGCGTCGAGGAAACCACCGCCTCGGTCGAACAGATGTCGGCCTCCGTCAACCAGAACGCCGAGAACGCCAAGGTCACCGATTCCATCGCCACCAAGGCCGCAAAGGACGCCAACGAAGGCGGCAGCGCCGTCAAGGAAACCGTCGCCGCCATGAAGCAGATCGCCGACAAGATCGGCATCATCGACGACATCGCCTACCAGACCAACATGCTGGCGCTGAACGCCGCCATCGAGGCCGCCCGCGCCGGCGAGCACGGCAAGGGTTTCGCCGTGGTCGCCGCCGAGGTGCGCAAGCTCGCCGAACGCTCCCAGGTCGCCGCCCAGGAGATCGGCCAGGTCGCGTCCTCCAGCGTCCAGCTCGCCGAGCGCGCCGGTGCGGTGCTCGACGAGATCGTCCCCGCCATCAACAAGACCTCCGACCTGGTCCAGGAGATCGCCCATGCCTCCGACGAGCAGTCTTCCGGCGTCGGCCAGATCAACGCCGCCATGGGCCAGTTGAACCAGATCACCCAGCAGAATGCCTCGGCCTCCGAACAGCTTGCCGCAACCTCCGAGGAAATGGGTGGCCAGGCCCAGCAACTGCAGCAGCTCATGCAGTTCTTCCGCCTCGCCAACAGCGGCGGCGGCGCCGGCCGGCCGGTAAGTGTCGCCAAGGCCAAGACCAGGGTCGCCGCCAAGCCAGCCGCGCCCAGGCCCGATACCGCTGATTTCGAACGCTTCTGAGCCGGAGGCCGCCATGACCGAAGCCATCGCAACCCGGCCCCCCGAGATGCAGGCCCTCAAGGCCCCCGAGGTGGACAATCACCAGTACCTCACCTTCAGCGTCGCGGGTGAAGTGTTCGCCATCGGCATCCTCAACATCAAGGAGATCATCGAGTACGGTAACCTCACCGAGATCCCCATGATGCCGCCCTTCATCCGCGGCGTGATCAACCTGCGCGGCGCCGTGGTGCCGGTCATCGACCTGTCGGTGCGTTTTGGCCGCCACCCCACCGAGATCGCCCGCCGCACCTCGATCGTCATCCTCGAGGTCGGCGAGGGTCCCGAAAAGCAGGACATCGGCGTGGTCGTCGATGCCGTCCACGAGGTGCTCGAAATCCCCGGCAAGGAAATCGAGCCGCCGCCGGCATTCGGCGCCAAGATCCGCACCGACTTCATCCGCGGCATGGGCAAGGTCGCCGGCAAGTTCGTCATCATCCTCAACATCCACCGGGTACTCTCTGTGGAGGAAATGGCCATGCTGACCGAGGTCGGCAAGCAGGGTGAGTCCGGCCCGGCGGAAACTTCGCCCGGCGACGTCGCCTGAACCGGGCAAGCCCCTACAACTGCATCTGGAGCGCACACCATGTTCAAAAACCTGAGTATCCGCTGGCGTATCCTGGGCCTGGCCACACTGCTCAACCTCGGCATCGTGCTGGCTGCCATCGTCGGTCTCACCCTGGCCAGCAACAGCAATGACAATGGCCACGCCATCTATGAGAAGAGCTTGCGACCGATCCAGTTGCAGAACGAAGTGCGCTCGCTGATGGCGGAAAACCGCGCCCAGGTGATGCTGGCCTTGCAGCACGACCCCTCCAATCCGCTGCATGTGCTGCACGACCATACGCTTTCAATGCATACCGAGGCGATTGCCGCCAACCGGACCCGCATCACCGAGCTGTGGGAGGGATACACCGCCACCATCGAGGACGAGACCGAACGTACCCTCGCTGCGGCATTCACCGAGGCCCGCACCGCCTATGTGACGCAGGGGATCAATCCGACGGTGGAGCTGATGCAGGCGGGTCGCTATTCCGATGCCCAGGCACTGCTGCTGCAGAAGATCAACCCACTCTACCGGGA
>CAZOZD010000335.1:0-2260 GCA_964584195.1 uncultured Burkholderiales bacterium | reverse complement strand
GGCGGTATCCGCAGACAGCAGGACCAGGGAGGCGGCCATCATTCCGCCCAGCAGGGTGACGATCGGTTTTCGCTGAAAATTCATGATGATGGGATGCGCAAGGATTCAATGAGAGCACGCTAATTATCGGCGCCATGGGCGTCAACAAGAGCCTTGATCCGCCGCCACAATCGCTTCGCGGTTGTGGCGGTGAGGTGTCAGTAGACAGCTTTTATGGAGGCAGCGTTCACTGCGGAGTCGCGATTGGCACTCGTCAAGTCAGCGAACTTGTCCTGAAAGCGCAGGCCCCGAGAGGCGGAGCGAGGCTCGCCGGTCCCCGCCAGGAACCGCACACTATACATTTCAATAAAAACTCCAATTAATACAATAAACAACAAATTACATTTAAGGTAACTAGTCATGTAATGCTCTGACCCCCTACACGAATCAGGGGAGACAAAACAGCGTGCCGGGGGCATGATGTTGCAGTGCAAGCAAACTGCTCTTCACTTCCATGCAGCTTTGTAGATTTCGGTTCAGGCATCGCCGACCGTCCACTGTCCTCATGTAATGCTTGAAACCTCTCCGGGCTCGGCTTGCGTCCGCGCGGAGAATCCCTCCGCCAGGCTGGAGGCGGTGTTTCGCCACATCGCCGCTACCCGCATGGCCGGCATGGGTCTCCTCAACCCGGCGCTGGCAGTGGAAGCGGTGGATCTGCGGCCATGGCGCGGCGACTGGGTTGGCGTGCTGATCACGCCCTGGTTCATGAACCTGATCTGCCTGCCCGGGCCGGAAACGGCCTGGCAGGCGCTATCCAGCGGCAGCAAGCGGGACGTCGAACTGCCGGCGGGCAGCTATGAATTCCTCGCCGCCGAAGAGGATGAACTGGGCCCCTACCTGAGCAGTTCGCTGTTCTCGCCCATGTTCGACTTCGCGGACATGGATGCCGCGCGGGCTGTGGCGCGGGCCGTGCTGGAGGCAGTCTTCACGCCGGCGCCACCGCAAGCCGAGCCGCCGTCGGCGCCTGTCGGACTGTCCGCCAAACTGGAACAGCGGGTCGACCGGCGTGGTTTCTTCGGTGGCTTGCTGCGGCCTGGAGACAGAAATTGAGTGCCAGTCTGGAAGGACGCATCGACATCCGCCTGACCAGGCAGGGGCCGGTCGTGGTCGATGTGGAAATCCGCTCCTCCAGGCCCCAACTCGCGCAGAAGCTTATGGCCGGACGTCGGCCGGAGCAGGCAGCCGACTTGGCCGGCCTGCTCTTCAGCCTGTGCGGCAAGGCCCAGAAGGCGGCAGCGCAGACCGCCTGCGAGGCGGCCCTGGGCATCGGGCCCGGTATCGACGTCGGCCGTCAACGCGAGCGGGATGTGCTGGTCGAACTTGCCCGGGAACACGCCTGGCGCCTGCTCACGCACTGGTCTGAACAGACCGGACACGCCCCGGACATGCCCAGCCTGCTCCGGTTGCGCCAGGCGGCCGCCGAGCCCTCCGGATTCGCCGACGCCCTCGACGCCTTGCTGGAGAAGGGGGTGCTGGGCCGGTCTGCCGTCGACTGGCTGGGTTGCGACGAAGGCGCTTTCGAAGCCTGGCGCCAGACCGCCCCCTCCCCGGTGGCGAAGCTGTTCGCCGAACTGGGTGACGGACCGGATCCTGGCGTCGGCCATTGCGACCTGTTGCCGGCTCTTGCCGACCTCGACGCTACGTTTGCCCGCGAAGTTGCCGCGCGCGCCCTCGACGAACCCTCCTTCTGCGCTGCCCCGACCTGGCGGGGCGAACCCGCCGAGACCGGGGCGGTCGCCCGCATGGTGGACCACCCCCTTCTGGCCGCCCGGGTCGGCCGACATGGATGCGGCGCCGGCGCCCGTCTGCTGGCCCGTCTGCTGGAACTGGCAGAATTGCCGCAACACCTGCGTACCGGATCGGTATCCGGCCGCCGCGCCGAAGTGATCCGGGCCTGGAGCTTGGGGGACAATACCGGCATGGCCGGGGTTGAAACTTCCCGGGGCCTGCTGATCCACGTGGTCAGGCTGAAAGACGGCAAGGTGGCGGACTACCGCATCATTGCCCCCACGGAATGGAATTTTCATCCCGCCGGCCCCCTGGTCCAGGCCCTATCAGGCCTCGAGACGGGGGCGGGCATGGATGCGGCGGTCCGGCTCGTGTCCGATTCGCTGGACCCTTGTGTCGCCTATGGAGTCGAACTGATCGATGCATGAAATGTCGCTGGCGGAGGGCATCCTCCAGATCGTCGAGGACACCGCCGCCAAGCAGGGCTTCAAGC
>CAZOZD010000334.1:0-2274 GCA_964584195.1 uncultured Burkholderiales bacterium | reverse complement strand
TCGAGCTGAACGCCGGCGCGCCGGTCACGGTGCTGCGGGTCGCCAACACCGGCGACCGGCCGGTTCAGGTGGGTAGCCACTACCATTTCGCCGAGACGAATCCGGGCCTCAGCTTCGACCGTGCGGCGGCGCATGGTTTACGGCTGGATATCCCCGCCGGGACCGCCGTGCGCTTCGAGCCGGGGCAGGAACGCGAGGTGAGACTCGTTCCATACTCCGGCGCACGGAAGGTTTTCGGGTTCAACGCCAAGGTGATGGGGGATCTCTGACATGCCCTACCGCATCGACCGCGCCACCTATGCCGGCATGTACGGCCCCACCACCGGCGACAGGCTGCGCCTGGGCGATACCGAGCTCATCATCGAGGTCGAGCGCGACCTGACCACCTACGGCGAGGAGGTGAAGTTCGGCGGCGGCAAGGTCATCCGCGACGGGATGGGCCAGAGCCAGGCCACCCGCGCGCAGGGGGCGATGGACACGGTCATCACCAACGCTCTGATCCTGGACTGGACCGGCATCTACAAGGCCGACGTCGGGCTCAGGGACGGGCGGATCGCGAAGATCGGCAAGGCCGGGAACCCCGACACCCAGCCGGGCGTGACCGTCATCATCGGCCCGGGCACCGAGATCATCGCGGGCGAGGGCAAGATCCTGACCGCGGGCGGGATGGATGCCCATATCCATTTCATCTGCCCCCAGCAGATCGACGATGCGCTGCATTCGGGCTTGACCACCATGCTGGGCGGCGGCACCGGGCCTGCGCACGGGACGCTGGCCACCACCTGCACCCCCGGGCCCTGGCACATCGGGCGGCTGCTGCAGGCGGCGGACGGGTTCGCGATGAACCTCGCCTTCGCGGGCAAGGGCAACGCCTCGCTCCCTGCCGCGCTGGAGGAACAGATCCGTGCCGGGGCCTGCGCGCTGAAGCTGCACGAGGACTGGGGCACCACCCCCGCCGCCATCGACTGCTGCCTGACCGTGGCCGAGGCGATGGACGTGCAGGTCATGATCCATACCGACACGCTGAACGAGTCGGGCTTCGTGGAAAACACGCTCAAGGCCATCGGCACCCGCCCCATCCACGCCTTCCATACCGAAGGGGCGGGGGGCGGCCATGCGCCGGATATCCTGAAGGTCGTGGGCTACGCCAACATCCTGCCCTCATCGACCAACCCCACCATGCCCTACACCGGCAACACGATCGAGGAACACCTCGACATGCTGATGGTCTGCCACCACCTCGACCGGCGGGTGCCCGAGGACGTGGCCTTCGCCGAGAGCCGGATCCGCAAGGAGACCATCGCGGCCGAGGACATCCTGCACGACATGGGCGCGCTCAGCGTCATGGCCTCGGACAGCCAGGCGATGGGCCGGGTGGGTGAGGTCATCACCCGCACCTGGCAGACCGCCCACAAGATGAAGCTCCAGCGCGGGCGGCTGGTCGGCGAGACGGGCGAGAACGACAATCTGCGCGCCCGGCGCTATGTGGCGAAATACACGATCAACCCGGCCATCGTGCACGGCCTGAGCGCCCATATCGGCAGCGTCGAGGTGGGCAAGCGCGCCGATCTGGTGCTCTGGCACCCCGCCTTCTTCGGCGCCAAGCCCGAGATGGTGCTCTTGGGCGGGCAGATCGTGGTGGCGCAGATGGGCGATCCCAACGCCAGTATCCCCACGCCCCAGCCGGTGCACACCCGGCCCATGTTCGCGGCCTATGGCGGGGCGCTGGCGCGGTCCTCCGTCACCTTCGTCTCGCAGGCGGCGCTGGAGGACGGGGTGCCCGACCGGCTGCGGCTGCTGAAGGACACGGTGGCGGTGCAGGGCTGCCGGGGGCTGGCCAAGTCCGACCTCAAGCTCAACAGCGCCACGCCGAAGGTGGAGGTGGACCCGGAAACCTACGAGGTGCGCGCCGATGGCGAGCTTCTGACCTGCGAGCCGGCCTGCGAGCTGCCTCTCGCGCAGCGGTATTTCCTCTACTAGGCTCCTGCCATGCACGACCACGCCCCGACCCTCACCGTCGCCCGCCTGCTGGCCGAGGCGCCAGCGCAGGCCCACGACGTCGTGGTGCTCGACTACGACGCCCGCCTGATCCGGCGGAAGCGGCTGGAAACGGTGTCGGGCCTGGGGTTCCTGGTGGACCTGCCGCAGGTCACAAACCTGGATGACCATTGGGGCTTCGAACTCAGCGACGGCACCTGCGTGCAGGTCGTCGCGGCCGAGGAGGAGCTGGTCGAGGATTGAGCATCGGCTGCTCGGGGCGACGGCCGGAGTGCT
>CAZOZD010000333.1:0-2283 GCA_964584195.1 uncultured Burkholderiales bacterium | reverse complement strand
GCCCGCGCCGTCCGCCTGCTGATCTTCGACGTCGATGGCGTGCTCACCGACGGCAGCCTGTTCTACGGCGACGACGGCCAGGAATACAAGGCATTCAATTCGCGTGACGGCCACGGCATCAAGATGCTGCGCGCCACCGGCGTCGAAGTCGCCATACTCACCGGCCGCACCTCCCAGGTGGTGCTGCACCGGGCCCGCAACCTCGGCATCGAGCGCATCGTCCAGGGCTCCGAGGACAAGCTCACCGCCTACCAGGAAATGCTGGCCCAGACCGGACTCGCCGCCGAGGCCACCGCCTACATGGGCGACGACATCGTCGACCTGCCGCCGCTGCGTCGCTGCGGCCTCGCCCTGACCGTACCGGAGGCCCCGCCCGAGGTGCTGGCGCGGGCCCACTATGTCACCCGCGCGGGCGCCGGCCGGGGTGCGGCCCGCGAGGTGGCTGAACTGATCATGCGCGCCCAGGGCACCTGGGCCGACCAGCTGGCCCGCTATGACCGCTGACGCCGGCCATGACCCGTTCGCCGCTCCACCACCCGTCCTGGCTGCCGCTCATGCTCGTCGCCCTGCTCGCCGCGCTCACCACCTGGCTCGGACGCCTGGCCGAACTGCCCGTGCAAACCCGCCCGGCCAGCGTCTCCCAGGAACCGGATTATGTGGTCGAACGTTTCCAGGCCACCGCCTATGACCCCCAGGGTCATCCCCGCTACCGGCTCGCCGCCGAGTCCATGCAGCATCATGCCAATGAAACCGGCACCCGTCTGGAACGGCCCGCATTCACCTACGACCATCCCGACCAGCCACCGCTCCATGCCCGCGCCGAACGCGGCACGGTATCGGCCGACGGCGAGCACATCCAGCTGCGTGACGCGGTCCGTGTCGAACAGGTCGGCCAAGCCGCACGCCCGCCCATCGTCCTCAGCACCGCGCGGCTGGATATCCGGCCCGAAGCCCGCACCCTGGCCACCGACGCCCCGGTGCGGATCGAACAAGGCGCCAGCCACACCATCGCCGGCGGCCTGCGCGCCGATGCCAGCCTGGGCATCCTGCACCTCTCCGGAGGAGTGAAGAGTCACTATGAAACCCGTCGCTGAACGCCGCGACCCGCGTACCTTTCCACCCCGGTTCGGCCTTGTCCTGGCCTGCCTGCCTGTCCTGTTGCTGGCCAGTCTCGTCGCCAGCGCCCCGGCCCGGGCCGAACGCGGCGACCGCGACCGGCCGGTGCAGATCGAGGCCAACGCCATGCAGCTCGACCAGGCCCGCCAGGTTGCGGTCTATGAAGGCAACGTGGTGCTCACCCAGGGCACCCTGCTGCTCACCGCCGACCGTCTCGCCATCCGCCAGGACGCCGCCGGATTCCAGTCCGGCGAGGCCACCGGCCGGCCGGTACGCTTCCGCCAGAAGGTCGATGGCCAGGACCTGTACGTCGAAGGCCAGGCCAACCGCATCGAGTACGATGCCCGTGCCGAAACCGTCCGCCTGATCGGCGAGGCCCGCCTGAAACGCGGCCAGGACGACCTGCGCGGCCACCTCATCACCTACAACACCGCCAGCCAGGTATACCAGGCCCAGGGCGCCGGCCCCGGCAGCGAGGGCGGCCGGGTCCGGGCCGTGATCCAGCCACGCAGCCGTACCGGCGAGGGAAGCGGCACGCCATGAGCGTATTGCGGGCCGAGGGCCTGAAAAAGCGCTACAAGTCGCGCCAGGTGATCCGCAATGTCGGCATCGAGGTCAACAGCGGCGAGATCGTCGGCCTGCTCGGTCCAAACGGCGCCGGCAAGACCACCTGTTTCTACATGCTGGTCGGCCTCATCGCCTGCGACGGCGGCCACATCCGCATCGATGCCACCGACATCACCCGCGAGCCGGTCTATCGCCGTGCCCGCCTGGGACTGTCCTACCTGCCTCAGGAACCCTCCATCTTCCGCAAGCTCACGGTCGCCGAAAACATCGCCGCCATCCTCGAACTGCGCGGCCTGGATGCCTCCGGGGTGGAGGAGCACCTCGACTACCTGCTCGAAGACCTGCACATCACCCACCTGCGCGACGCCGCCGCGATCAGCCTGTCCGGAGGTGAGCGGCGGCGGGTGGAGATTGCCCGCGCACTGGCCATGCAGCCGCGCTTCGTCCTGCTCGACGAGCCATTCGCCGGCATCGACCCGATCTCCGTGCTCGACATCCAGAAGATCGCCCGATTCCTGGTCGAACGCGACATCGGCGTGCTCATCACCGATCACAACGTGCGCGAGACCCTGGGCATCTGCGACCGCGCCTACATCATCA
>CAZOZD010000332.1:0-2318 GCA_964584195.1 uncultured Burkholderiales bacterium | reverse complement strand
ATGTAATAGATGTTCTCGGCCTTCAGGCAGTTGGCGGAGCGGACCGTCAGTTCCAACTCGTCGACGGGGCGCAACAGGATGGGATCGACTTGCGGGGAAACCGACTTCATCGTCGGCGTATCGCCGCCCACCGAGACCACGCCCTGCAGGTCGGCGAAGGAAGCGAGCTGTTCGATGAGGATGCGGGCGGCGGCGCGCACCGCCTCGGCGGGCTCGATCACACCGTTTGTTTCGATTTCCAGAATCAGCTTGTCCAGGTCGGTACGCTGCTCGACGCGGGCGGACTCGACGCTGAAGGCCACCTTCTTCACAGGGCTGTAGAGGGCGTCGACCAGAATGACGCCGACCGGGCGGGATTCGTCACCCTGGCTGCGGGAGCTGGCGGGCACGTAGCCACGACCACTCTCGACCTTGATCTCCATCTCCAGCTTGCCACCTTTGGTGAGGTTGGCGATGACGTGGTCGGTGTTGATGATCTCCACGTCGTGGCCGGCGTCGATGTCGGCAGCGGTGACCGGGCCTTCGCCGTTCTTGTTGATGGACAGGAGGGCCTCGCCGCGGCTGTTCAGCTTCACCGCCAAACCCTTGAGATTCAGCAGGATGTCGACCACGTCCTCCTGCACGCCGTCCAGGGCGGAATATTCATGCACGACGCCGGCGATGCGGACCTCGGTCGGCGCATAGCCCTGCATGGAGGAAAGCAGGATGCGGCGCAGGGCGTTGCCCAGGGTGTGGCCATAGCCACGCTCGAAAGGCTCCAGAGTGATCCGGGCCTGGCGAGGGGAAATGCTGTTGACCTCGACGATACGGGGTTTCAGCAGTTCACCGGAGTTGGACATAATGGGTTCCCTTTACGTTGACCGGCCCGCCAAGTTGCGACGGGCCCGCGAGCCAATTACTTCGAATAGAGTTCGACCACCAGGGACTCGTTGATGGTGGCGGGCAGTTCGGCGCGCTGCGGCAACGCCTTGAAGGTGCCCTTCATGGCCTTCGCATCGACTTCCACCCACTCGGGGAAGCCACGGCCCTCGGCAGCCTCCACGGAACCCTTGAGGCGCAGCTGGGCCTTGGCCTTGTCGCTCACTTCCACCACGTCGCCCGGCTTCACCTGGTAGGAAGGGATGTTGACGCGGCGACCGTTGACCTTGATGCCGTTGTGGCGCACCACCTGACGCGCCTCGGTGCGGGAGGCGCCAAAGCCCATGCGGTAGGCGACCGAGTCGAGCCGGGATTCAAGAACCTGCAGCAGGTTCTCGCCGGTGACACCCTTGCGCCGTTCGGCTTCCTTGTAGGTCAGGCGGAACTGGGCCTCGAGCACGCCGTAGATGCGGCGCACCTTCTGCTTCTCGCGCAGGTGGACGCCATAGTCGGACAGCCGCGCCTGCTTGGCGCCATGCTGGCCGGGAACCTGGTTGCGGCGCTCGATGGCGCACTTTTCCGTGAAGCACTTCTCGCCCTTGAGGAAGAGTTTCTCGCCCTCGCGGCGGCACTGACGGCATTTGGGATCAAGATTGCGGGCCACTTGTGTTCTCCTTAGATGCGGCGCTTCTTGGGCGGACGGCAGCCGTTATGCGGCATCGGCGTCACGTCGGAAATGCTGGTGATCTTGTAGCCCAGCGAATTCAGGGCGCGCACGGTGGAATCGCGACCGGGACCGGGGCCCTTGATGCGCACTTCCAGGTTCTTGACACCGTATTCCAGCGCCATCTTGCCGGCGTTCTCGGCGGCGACCTGAGCGGCGAACGGGGTGCTCTTGCGCGAGCCCTTGAAGCCGGCACCGCCGGCGGTGGCCCAGGCCAGGGCATTGCCCTGACGATCGGTGATGGTCACGATGGTGTTGTTGAAAGAGGCGTGGATGTGGGCGACCCCATCTGCCACGCTCTTCTTGACTTTCTTCCGCGCACGCGCGGCGGTTGCCTTGGCCATGTCGTTGTCCTGTTACTTCTTGATCTGCATCTGCTTGCGCGGGCCCTTGCGGGTGCGGGCGTTGGTGCGGGTACGCTGGCCACGCACGGGCAGCCCCTTGCGGTGGCGGGTGCCGCGATAGCAGCCGAGGTCCATGAGGCGCTTGATGTTCATGGTGGTTTCACGGCGCAGGTCGCCCTCCACCGCGAACTTGCCGACGCCATCACGCAGCTTGTCGACTTCCGCGTCGGTCAGATCCTTGATCTTGGCGGCGGGATTGACCCCGGCTTCGGCGCAGATCTTTTGCGCGCGCGTGCGACCGATGCCATAGATCGCAGTCAGCGCGATCACAGCGTGTTTATGGTTCGGGATGTTTACCCCAGCAATCCGGGCCATGTACTAACCCCCAGCAA
>CAZOZD010000331.1:0-2342 GCA_964584195.1 uncultured Burkholderiales bacterium | reverse complement strand
CCCGCATCGCCCGCCTGCCGCCCGCGCTGGCCGCCCTACTCGCCCACCTGCCGGGCCTGCTGATCGCCGCGCTGCTGCTGGCCGGCGCCCCGCCCCTCCCCCCGCTCGTCCTGGCCCTGCTGGTGGGCGTGATCGCCGCCGGCCTGGCCGTGTATTGGCGGCTGCCGCCCTGGTGGCGCGCCATCAACCTAGCCTTCGCGCCCCTGTTGTGGCTCGGCCTCGCTGTCGACCTGGATCCGCGCTGGTACCTGGCCGGCTTCGCCCTGCTCGCGCTCACCTCCCTGGGCGCCGTGCGCACACGCGTGCCGCTCTATCTTTCCAGCGCCCGCGCGGCGGAGGAGCTGGCCCGGCGGCTGCCCGCCGACGGCCACCTGCTCGACCTCGGTTGCGGTCTGGGCGGACCGCTGGCGCGGGTGGCCAGGCTGCGCCCGGATGCGCGCCTGGAGGGCGTCGAGGCCGCGCCCCTCAACTGGCTCTGCGCCCGTCTGCGCCTGCTCGGGCGCGCCGAGGTGCGCCTGGGCAGCCTGTGGAACACCGACCTGTCGCGCTGCGACCTGCTCTACGCCTATCTCTCCCCGGCTCCCATGGCGCGGCTCTGGGAGAAGGCGGGCGCCGAGATGAAACCCGGCAGCCTGTTCGTCAGCAACAGCTTCCCGGCGCCCGGCGTGACCTTTGACGAGGTCGTCGAACTGGACGACCTGTCCGGCGCCCGCCTGTTCATCCGGAGGATGGGATGACTGACTGGCTTACCCGCCTGCTGCCCGGCGACACCCCGCTATTCCGCCACACCCATCGCGCCCTGGTCGAGCTTGCGCCGCGGCGCGACCGCCTGCCGGCGCGCGAGGTCGCGCACGAGATCCTGTCCGACCCCTTCGCCACCCTGCTGGTCATCCACACCGTCAACAAGAGAATGGCGCAACGCTCCGGCAACGAAGTCACCACCGTCGAGCACGCGGTGATGATGCAGGGCATCGGCGCCTACCTGGAAGCCGCGCGCGCGCTGCCCGTCATCGAGAACACCCCCGCCGGGCAGGACACCTTCGCCCTGCGCGCCCTGCATGGCCTGGTCCGGCGCGCCCAGCACGCCGCCTGGCAGGCCAGGGATTTCGCGGTCCTGCACAGCGACATCCAGGCCGAGGAAGTCCAGGTGGCGGCCATCCTCCACCATGTGCCGGAGATGCTGCTCTGGCTGCGGGCGCCGGCCGAGGCCCGTCGCCTGCGCGCGCTTTGCCGCCAGATGCCGGCCGAGGAGGCCGCCGCCACGGTCCTCGGCCAGACCCTGCCGGCTTGGCGTCTGGGCATCCTGGAAGCCTGGAACGTACCCGAATTCACGCGCGACCTGCTCGATCCCGCTCGCACTGGGCAGCCGCGTCAGACCATCCTGGCCGCCTGCATCGACATTGCCCGGCGCGCGGAAAAGGGCTGGTGGGACGAGGCCCTGTTGCAGGATTACCAGGCCCTGGCCGATCTGGATCACCTGCCGCTGGAGCAGGTCATCGCCATCGTCCATGCCAATGCCGCGCGCGCCGCGCGCGGCAGCTCCTGGCTTGCGGCAACACCGGCAGGCGCCTGGATTCCCATGATGCCTGGCCCCTGGCCAGCAGAGGAGGACGAGGCGCCGCAGCCGAGCGCAGCGCCCAGGCCAGCCAGCGAGACGGTGGTGCCGCGTGACGCGACGGTAGCGTCGGTCCAGGCAAGTGCCGCAGCGGTCGAACCCGCAACGGTTGCGGCGCCGGCCCCCGATATTGCGCAGGCGCCGCCGCCAATCGTCGATACTCCGCAAGCCGCACCCCGCGCAGCCGCCAGCGAGGCGCCGGCGCCGGACGAACACCAGGCCTGCCCGATGCCGGACAAGCAGGTGTTCCGCGATACCCTGAAGGGCATCGAGAGTCACCTCGACGGCAGCTACAACCTCAACCAGATGAGTGCCGTCATTCTCAAGGGCCTGCATACCGGCCTCGGCCTAACGCGCATCCTTTTCGCCATGGTGACGCCGGACGGCGAGCGCGTGAAATCGCGCTTCACCCTGGGCATCGCCGCCGACGACCCGCTGCGCCATTTTGAATTTCGCCTGGACGGCAAGGATCTGTTCGCCCAGCTCATGGGCAAGATGCAGGGAGTCTGGATCAACGAGGGCAACCGCGAGCGGCTGTGGCCGATGGTCGATGCCAGGCTGCGGAAACTCGTCGGCGCCGGCGATTTCTACGCCATGAGCCTGTTCAACGGCAGCAAGCCGCTGGGCCTCATTTATGCCGACCGGGGACACGGCGAATGCGGCCTGGATCCCCTCACCTATACCGACTTCAAGATGCTCTGCCTGCAGGCCGCGCGCGGCCTGGGCA
>CAZOZD010000330.1:0-2349 GCA_964584195.1 uncultured Burkholderiales bacterium | reverse complement strand
CAGGCTGCGTCGGGGCGCAGGTTCCAGGGAGCGAGTTCGCCGATGCGGTTGATCGAGTGGCCGGCGTCTTTCCGCGCAGGGTTCGTCCAAGGCTTTCCACGATGCAACCACATCGTGGCAGCGCCGTGTCCTGCCCTGCACGAAAATCCGCCGGCCAGCCGACCCGCCCCGTTCTTCCGCAGCCTGCTAGCCAAGGGCGCACATCTTCGGCCGTCGGGTGCGGAACCTGCTCAAGACGATGCTGGTGCGGGCGGTCGGGGTCGAACCGACACTCTGTTGCCAGAAACGGATTTTGAGCCCGTCGCGTCTGCCAATTCCGCCACGCCCGCCCCGATCGGCCCGCGCCCGCATGCCGCAGCCTGCGCGCTGGCCTTTCGTTCCCTGACCCGGAAAACTACGGCCCTCGAGCCGGATGATCAATTCGGCGCGGCCCCGATCAGGGCTCCGAACTCATTTCCTGCTTGCTTTTTCGTGACGCGGGCTTGGCGGTCTGATTCGCTTGGTGGCTCCGCTTCGGAGCTGTGCCATGCCCTGCCTGACGCCATCTGGCGGCGAGACATCCCGCCTTGCCCTGCTGCTTGAGCACTTCGCGCGGGTCGAGGACCCGCGGGGCGCGCGGCGGGTCACCCATCCGCTGGCGGAAGTGCTGCTGCTGGTGGCGTGCGGGACGATGGCCGACTGCGACGACTGCGACCACATCGCCGCCTGGGGCGAGACCCACCTCGAGGTGCTGCGCCGCCACCTGCCCTATGCGGACGGGGTGCCGGGCGGGCGATGGCTGACCATCCTGATGAACCGCATCAACCCCGCGCTGTTCGGGGCCGCCTTCACCGCCTGGGTGCGCGAGGCCTGGCCCGACCGGCCGGAGTTCTTGGCGACCGACGGCAAGACCTCGCGGCGCAGCCACGACCGCGCCAGCGGGGCAGAGCCGCTGCACCTGGTCTCCGCCTTCGCCGCCGCCCCGCCCGGCACGCTCAAGACCGGCACCGATGCCGACAAGGGCCATGGCCGTATCGAGACCCGCAGCGTCAGCATCCTCCACCAGGTCGAATGGCTCAAGCGTTCCATCAAGCTCCGACGCAAACTCGCCGGATGGAGCCCAGAATACGTCAATAACCTACTCAACCACGTCCCGTAACGAGGTGGATTCGGAGCCCTGGGTCCCGATCCCGCCCCTGCGGCGCCTGAACCGCGCCGGTCCTGGCAAACCCGGCGCGGTTCGTTCACCCGGCTGGCTTCCCGGGTGGTCGCCTGAGGCGGTCGCGCAGCCAATCCAGCCGTCTTGCGGTCGCGGCCAGGGCCTCGGCCTCCACCGCGCGGTAAGCCGCCAGGATCGCCTCGCCGAGCGCGCTGAGCCTCGCCCCGCCGCCGCGCGTGCCGCCCGCCACCGCCTCGATCAGCGGCGCCTCGAAATCCTCGTTCAACGCCGATACCAGGTCATGGGCGCGCTGATACGACATGCCCATCCGCCGTCCTGCCGCGGCGATCGAGCCGGTGTCGCGGATCGCCTCCAGAAGATCCGCCTTGCCGGGGCCGAGCGCGACGCGGTCGCTCAGGGTGAGCCGCAGCGTGATCGCGCGATGCGGTTTCTGAGGACGGTCCTCGCGGCGGCGCGGCGGCATGGCGGCCACACAATCATGCGGGTCGGGCACTGCCAAGCCGCGCGCCTTGCCAAGCACTCGGCGTATCGTCATCTATCGCGGTGGATAGCGATTGGAGGCGCCGCGCGATGACAGCGCTGCCATCACGCCGACTCGTGCTTGCGACCCTAGCCGCGGGACCTCTGCCCGCCCTCGGGCAGGCGGCGCCACCGTTGATCGCCGGCGCGTCGGACCTGCAATTCGCGCTCGCCGAGATCGCCGCCCGTTTCCGCGCCGAGACAGGACAGGACGTCCGGCTTTCCCTTGGCTCCTCCGGCAACATCGCCCGCCAGATCGAGCAGGGCAGCCCGGTCGAGCTGTTCCTCTCCGCCGACGAGGCCTTCGTCTTTCGCCTCGCCGAGGGCGGCCACACGCGCGACCGCGGCGACCTCTACGCCATCGGCCGCATCGTGCTGTTCACCCCCCCCGGCTCGCCTCTGCACACCGCGGACGGCATGGAGGCGATCCGCGCCGCGCTAGATGCCGGCCAGCTCCGCCGTTTCGCCATCGCCAATCCCGAGCACGCCCCCTACGGCCGGGCCGCCGAGCAGGCGCTGCGCGCCACCGGCCTCTGGGATCGCATCCGCCCGCACCTCGTCCTCGGCGAGAACGTCTCGCAGGCCGCCCAATTCGCGCTCGCCGGCGGCAGCCAGGGTGGCATCGTCGCCTATTCCCTGGTCCTCGCGCCGGCGTTGGGCGGGCGCGGCAG
>CAZOZD010000329.1:0-2354 GCA_964584195.1 uncultured Burkholderiales bacterium | reverse complement strand
GGGTACCCATTCGGGCATAAAAGGGCAGGGTGGGGGCGCCGCCCGATCGGGCGGCCTTGGATGCCGGGCCCGCACGATGAAGCGGCTTTCGCCGCACCCCCATCCCAACCTTCCCCCAATGGGGGAAGGGGTGAAAAATTCTCAATGGATAATCCGGGTTGGACCAGAGCACGTGTCGATGCGGGAGGGCCCGCGATGAGCGCCCGCGTGATCGCCGTGGTCAACCAGAAGGGGGGCGCTGGCAAGACCACCCTGGCGATGCTCCTCGCCGGCCGGCTGGCGGACGCGGGCCACACCGTGCTGGTGGCCGACGCCGATCCGCAAAACACCGCCGCTCGCTGGGCCAGCGCCGGCGAGGGCTTCCCGGCCCGGGTGGAGGACCTCTCGGGCGAGGAAGGCAAGCTGCACAAGCACCTCCGCAAGCGTCTCGACGATTTTGACTACATCGTCATCGACAGCCCGCCGGCGGCCACCGCGCCGGTCACCGGCAGCGCCTTGCGGCTCGCCCACCTGGCCCTGGTGCCGGTGATCCCCTCGCCGCTCGACCTGTGGGCCTCGCTGCGCATCCGTGATGCCATCCAGGCGGCGCGGGGCCGCAATCCCGGCCTCATCGCCCGCATCGTCGTCAACCAGGCCCAGCCGCAGACCGTTCTGGCGCGCGAGGTGCTGGCCCTGCTGCCCGAATTCGGCATCCCCATGCTCGCCGCCCAGCTCAAGCAGCGCACCGCCTACCGCCAGGCCGCCGCGCTCGGTGGCAGCCTCGCCCGCCTCGGCAGCCGCGCCGCCATCGCCAGCCTGGAGGTGGACGCCCTGGCGCGCGAGGTGGTGGATATCGTTGGCTGAAATGAGGACTGACAAGCGACAGATGGCTGCTCAATCTGGGTAAGACATGACGCTGATCCCGGCTAGAATAGCCGGGCGCAACAACCTGAATGCCGATGCAATGACCTCCATCAATCCGGACAGTCCGATCGACCTGCTGGCCATTCGCGAGATTTTCAATCGCCAGAACATCATGCTTTGCTTCAACGGGCCGGTGACCGCGCCTTTGATCGAGGAAATCGGCACCGCATTGCGCAAGCACATGGAAGGTCTGCAGGAATCGCCCTCGGCTGTTTCCGATGTGTTCTCCGTCTATATCGAGATGGCTCAGAACATCCGTCGCTACGCGCAGGCGCAAGCCTTTGAAAACGAGGCATCGACCATCCTCATTTCCCGTGACCGGGAGGGTCGCTATGTCATTTCGGCCAGCAATGTCGTCCGTGATGTGGATGGGCAGGCATTGGCCGAACGCATCCGGCAGTTGGCCGATCTCGACAAGGATGCTCTGAAGGCGGCCTTCAAGACCCAGCTGCGCCAGCCCCGCAGCGCGCTCTCCGGCAGTGCCGGGCTGGGCCTGATCGACATGGCGCGCAAGGCGACAGCGCCCTTGCAGCACTTCTTGCAGTCACTCGACAACGGGCGCGCGCTGTTCAGCCTGCGCGTCATTCTCTAGCGGGTAATCTCATGGACAATCTGGTCATCGCTCAATCGCCCTCCTCACCCGCCATCCGTGCGGATTGGGATGCGGGTGAAATCCACATGAAAGGGGACTCGTATCCGGAAAACTCATTCGAGTTGTTCCAGCCCTTGATCGACTGGGTGGAAGCCTACCTGGCCACCGCGGGACGTCCCTTGCACCTGGATCTCGAACTGGTCTACCTCAACACCAGCAGTATTCGCTCGATGATGGACATCTTCGATCAGATGGAGAGTGCGCACAAAAAAGGCCAGGCCGTCAGTGCACGCTGGACCTACGAGGAAGCCAATGAACGGGTCGGACAGCTCGCCGAAGAGTTTCGTGAGGACTGTAGCTTTCCATTCAGCATTGACATCAAGCGTTGATGGATACCGAGCTTCTATCGCGCATCGAAGGTCTGCTGAACCGTCCGACGGCATCCAGTGACGAACTGCGCGCAGCCCTGGCGGATCTGTTCGAGCGTTGCCGCACCCAGCAGCAAATGCTGGATCGTTTGACGCAGATTTCAGACAAGTATCAGAAGGCTGAACGCGAGCGCGGCCTGTCCTACGCCGAGCAGTTGCAGCGCAAGGTGCGCCAGGTCGAAAGACGGTAAAAACCCCGGCCGGGGGGCAAAAAACCGGCTAAAAACGCGTTTCCAGGCCCCGCAAGGGCTCGGAAACGAAAAATTGCCTGTTTTATAGGCAAGTAGCCGAAGGCGGGCATGCGATTTTCAACAGCCTGCTAAATGGGCGTTACGTAACTATAAATGGGTGTCCTTTGGTTCGTCCTTTAGTTTCTGGACGGCAGTCATGCAAACAGGTCGGCGGAAGGAGGCGGTGGCGACTTGAAAGGT
>CAZOZD010000328.1:0-2356 GCA_964584195.1 uncultured Burkholderiales bacterium | reverse complement strand
ACGCCGGCGGCGACTCGCCCGAGCTGGAAGCCCTGTTCGACAGCCTGGCAACCGCTTCCATCCCCGAACCCGAGCCCGCGATCGAGGCGGACACCCCGGAACTGGAAACCCTGTTCGACAAGATCGCCCACGCCGTGGCGATCGATGGCGCCCCGACCGAGAGTGAAGGGGCCTGTCCCGAGCATGTGTTCGCCCAGGTCGGCAACATGACCCGCCACCTGCACAACCTGTTGCGCGAACTGGGCCTCGAAAAGACCCTGGAAAAGGTCGCCAGCGATCTTCCCGACAATCGCGACCGCCTCAACTACATCGCCGCGATGACCGCGCAGGCCGCCGAGCGCACCCTCAACGCGGCAGAAACTGCGCAGCCCATCCAGACCCAGCTTGGCGCCACGGCATCCGACCTGGCCGAGAAATGGGACCGCATGTTCGCCAAACAGCTCGGCGTAGCCGAGTTCAAGGCCCTGGTGCGCGATACCCGCAATTACCTGCGCGCGGTGCCGACCCAGACTGACGCCACCCATGCCCAGCTGATGGAAATCATCCTGGCGCAGGACTTCCAGGACCTCACCGGCCAGGTCATCAAGAAGGTCCTGGAAGCCGCGCAGACCCTGGAAAAGCAGCTCATTGCCCTGCTGCTCGAAACCACGCCCGAGGACAAGCGCCAGGCTGTCAAGCCCGGCCTGCTGGAAGGCCCCATCGTCGATGCCAGCGGTCGCAGCGACGTGGTCACCAGTCAGGAGCAGGTGGACGAACTGCTCGAAAGCCTGGGCTTCTGAACCCCTCCCGCCACTGAATCAAGCCAACCCCGATAGGTGCCGAAATGAGCGACTTCGCCGGAATGGAAGAACTGTTGCAGGACTTCCTGCTGGAAGCAGGAGAGCTGCTGTCCGGAGTCGACAACAAGCTGGTCGAGCTGGAAAAGCGGCCCGAAGACCGTGACCTGCTCAACGAAATCTTCCGCGGCTTCCATACCATCAAGGGCGGCGCTGGCTTCCTCAACGTCGACAACCTGGTCCACCTCTGCCACAAGACCGAAAACCTGTTCGACAAACTGCGCAACAGTGAGCTGCACATCACCCCCGATCTGATGGACGTGATCATGGACGCCACCGGAACGGTACGGACCATGTTCGACGAACTCACCCAAAGCGTGCAGCCCAAGGCCGCCGAGGCCGGGCTGCTCGCCCGTCTGGATCAGGCACTGGCGGGGAACCTTAATGCGGCCGTGAAGACCGCCGCTGAGGCAAGCCCGCCGGTGGCCAGCGAGCCGCCGGCCAGTGCGCCACCGAGCGTCGAGGCCACCCCGGCCACCGACGCCGAGGGCGACGACGGCATCAACTGGGACGCGCTCCATGCCGTGCTGACTGGCTCGCCGGTTCCCGCGCCGAGCGCGGCGGCCACCCCGGCGCCCGAGCCGGCGAGCCCGCCGCCCGTTGCTGCGGCGCCCATCCAGGCCGCTCCAGCCACCCGTCCGATGCCGGCCCAGGACCTGGTTCCGCCGCCCAGCCGTGCACCCGCTGCAGCACCGCCGCCTCAGCAAAGTCTGCAAAAAGAAACCACCATCCGCATCGATACCGCCCGGCTCGATCAGGTGCTCAACCTGTCCGGCGAGATCGGCCTGACCAAGAACCGCATTGCCAACCTCAAATCGCAGGTCATGCATGGCCGTACCGATCAGGAAACCCTGAAGGCGCTTGACCTGGCGGTGAGCCAGCTCGACCTCCTGGTGTCCGACCTGCAGAACGCGGTGATGAAGACCCGCATGCAACCCATCGGCCGCCTGTTCCAGAAATATCCCCGTCTGGCGCGCGACCTGGCCCGCCAGCTCGGCAAGGATGTCGAACTGGTCCTGTCCGGCGAAGAAACCGAACTCGACAAGACCATGATCGAGGATCTCAACGATCCGCTCGTCCACCTGGTGCGCAACGCCGTCGACCACGGCGTCGAGTCGCCAGAGGAGCGCCAGCTCGCCAACAAGCCGGCCAAGGCGCTGGTCACCCTGTCCGCCAGCCAAGTGGGCGACCACATCTACATCGAGATCTCGGACGACGGCAAGGGCATGCGCCCCGACGTGATCCGCAACAAGGCCGTAGAAAAAGGCCTGCTCGACGTCGAGGCTGCCAATGGCCTGGATGACCGGCAATGTCTGCAACTCATCTTCCTGCCCGGCTTCTCGACCAAGGACCAGATCTCCAGCGTATCCGGGCGCGGGGTCGGCATGGACGTGGTGAAGACAAACATCACCAAGCTCAACGGCAAGATCGATGTCGAATCGACTCCCGGCCAGGGCTCCACCTTCACCATCTCACTGCCGCTCACCCTCGCCATCCTGCCCGTGCTGGTGGTGCGACTG